>JAOZKQ010000039.1 GCA_029935275.1 Bacteroidales bacterium
CTTTATATTTTACAATTCATTCATCAGTTAAGAAATCCAGGATTGAAAAGCAATTAAGGAAAGTGAACAATATTCATTAGTTAATAATGGTTTTGAGGGATATTAAGTCCAGAAATAATATCCAATTGTAAATAATTTTAAATTGATTATAATTATATGTGTCGTAAAACCTTCCTGATCTTTTTTCTGATGTAATCGTACAAAGTTGTAGATTTTTAACTACAATTCTGGCCGACTTACCTGAGGGATAAAGCAGACCATTTGCAAATTGCAACATTTTTACTTTTTTAACATCTTCGTTTTCTTTAATTACAACTATTCTTTTTATGTTTAATAATCATTGAGTTGGCTATCAGGGTTTGCTCTATATAAACAACATGATGAAACAAATTCTATATCTAGCTTTCTGTCTGTTCTTTTTATCATGTACTTATGCACAACAAAAGGAAAAAATTCAATTTTGCATTAATAATTCTAGAGAGATTGAGCAAGTAATTATCCAAAATGATTATCCAGATATAGAATTAAATTTTGACTCTATATTATGTGGTTTAAATTTTAAGCCAGGCAATAACTATTACTGTACAAAATCTGAAATAGAAAAGTCGAGAAGTTGTCTCGGCAAGATGTACCTTGAAATTATTGATACTAATTACTATGCATTATTTCTTGATTCATCTATGAATGTGTTTACTGATTATCTTCTTAATAAAATTATTCCTTATTGGTATGGTACTGTTTGGGATTTTAATGGATACACTTCTAGACCTAATATAGGAACAATAGCCTGTGGATATTTCGTATCTACCACTCTAAGGGATATGGGGTTGAATTTAAATAGGTACAAATTTGCACAGAAAGGGCCTGCGAATGAAGCAAAATCAATTGCTATTGATTCAGTTGAAGTGTTGCATTACAAAGGAAACAATATAAGAGAAAAACTAAAAGAGTTTAAAGATGGACTTTATTTTGTTGGGCTTGATAATCATGTAGGATACCTATATTTGAATGATAATAAATCATATTTCATTCATTCTAATTATATTGATGGTGAAGTAATGATTGAAACTACAGCATCTTCTGAGGCATTTTATAGTACTAATTACTATATAGTCAAAATAACTGGAAATAGAAACCTGGCCGGCAAATGGCTAACATAAAAATGCAAGGTTATTTTGTTCTTTTAGCATAAAAGCTTGCATTTTGAACGGCCATATTTGGTATAATAAATTCTGTTTTAATTATTTATGTGTTTTTCAGCAGACCCTAAGTAATTCTACTCAATTGGTTCAAATTTTCACCATCTTGCCCAATACTATGACATTGTGATTTATTGTAACAATTACTCTCCTTCATTGCCATGATCAATAAGATTATGATAAATCTTACATTTTTTTTATTTAACAACAATTATTATTCAAATTACTCAAAGCTTATATTGCTGAATGCCGGGTTTTTATAACCATGTCTTAGAAGGTGCAATATCACTCTAATGAAATTTTATCAAGTAGAATAGCACTTTCAAATATGCCATCGCCTCCATCTCCAGCACTTATTTCCAGCGTAATCATTTGCCCGGAATAAGAAGATAGGTCATAACTGAAAGTTTGCCAGTCCGTCATATATACATCTCCATCATCAAATGCAATCTGTGGAGAAACAGATATTAATGAATAATCATTGGCAAAATCATCAATTGACTTCTGAAAAATGATTTTCTCCTGTTTGTCTGAAGTTATAATCTTAATTGAAAATGAATCCTGATTTTTTGATCCTACCCATTCCATAAACTCTTCAGAAAGAAAGTTCCATTTTATGGATAAATTAGTTTGACTGGTACTAACCTTAAATTGCTGCGAGATCCGGCCTGGTATGTTTATGAAATCCAGGCCAGTGGAAACTAATGCCATATTATCTCCGTTATAAGGCGTTTCAGAACCTAGTTGAGATATGATACGAGCGTCCCCGGTGATGTTCCAACCGGCAAAATCTACAGATTCAAAATCTTCATTTATTAGTGATAAACTATAATACATCTTATCGTTTCCATACATCTCAAATTTAGCATTAGGTTCTTGTGTGTCAGAACGGTTTCCTGAAAATATCTGGCCAATGGTTTTAAGTTCACCTGCCAGACCTGATACAATTTCCTCTGCCATATTATTACAGAATTCGATATGTACAGATTTATTGAATCCAAAATAAGTGCTTGCACCCTTTTCTATGAATGCATCTTTTAAGAAAGATGTTTTTGTGCTTTCGCAGGAACCATTAAAAACTAATGTGTTTTGGAAAATCCCTTTTAGTGAATTAATGAATCTACCTGTAATGAAATAAACATCACGTTCGCTTTTATAAGAGCCATCAAATCCAATATACAAATTCTTCCAAATGCCAATTTGTTTTGATTTTAAAAGCAAACTGTTATTTTCAAAGCTCGAACTTGTAACTTCCTCTCCGGTCCCAAATTCTCTTCCATCAGAACCATGTGTATCCAGTATTATGAGGCCGTAATTTGTCATATTCATTAACGAACCCACCGTACATTCTGAATTTCTTAATGCTGTTATCGAAAATGGAATATCTGAATTATTTAAAATACTTGTCATACCGGGCTCCATGTCAATGTTAAAATCATTTTCAAAGGGAGACCAGACAAGTACCTTCTTATTGACAACAATATCATCATATAGTCCATTCTGGAACTGACTTTTCAAGTTAACTCCACTGGTTTGTTTGTTAACTTTATGAGCCAATCTTGGTTTACGTTTTTTCTGTGTTGTTTCTCCTTTAACAGTAATGTTACCGTTTTCATTTTCCTGTAACATTCTTAGGCCTCCAATAATGCCATTTGAGTAATGTACTTCAATTCCATTATCCATCCGAATAACCTGATCAATATCGACTTGTCTTAAAGCCCAACTTGAAACAGAATCAAGAGCAAGGTCTTTTTTATTTTCAATTAAATTATTTATGAAATTTGTGGCCAAACCATCCTGAAGGCCAGAAATAGTATGGTAATCACTCTGGCTTAGTTTTTCATATATACCAAGCTTTGAAATTGCAGAGTAACCTGAAACTTCCTCTGTACCTTCCAGAGTTTTTGCCACTACCCTTATTTTGAATTCACCGCTTGCTGCTTCATTAAAATCGTAATAACCTGAAAATATCCAATCCCCTTTATTGTCATCCCCATGATACTGGTTCCCATCATCATATAATTGAGACAGCTCAGAATGGATGCTGTTATCCTCGTTTAATTTTACTAATTTTACACTGGAGGGGATTAATTTAGCATTCGGGGCAATAGAAACCCTTATCATCACACGCGTAGGTGTATTGGGAAATATGGCAGAAGGTGATGTCTGAGCCTGTCCTAAAAATGTTAAATACCGGTTTTGAGTAATAATAATTTCATCAGTTGAAGAATATTGGCTCTGATCAATGGCAGTAACTTGAATGATATTGTCCCCTTCTTCCAGGGTTATATCCTGAATTGTCCAACTCTCGAGTCCGTTAGCTATTCCTGATTGAGTATTTACCTCCCATTTTATACTCTCCAGGCCCACATTGTCAGAAGCAATACCTGAAATAGTTACCCTGTTTTCAGTTTGGGCAAATGACATAGCTGTTGTAGGGTCCTGAATGACTACTGTTGGTGCTTGTTGATCAAGAAGTTCAGGTTCATGGAAGATAAAGGGATCTCGGCGGCAGGTTATTACAATAGCAGCCAGAGCAAACAATACTATGAGTAATCGCAAAAATATTTTCATGATTATCTATTTATATAATTCATATTTCAATTGTTACTGCTTGATCAGTTTTACAGTGAAAGTTCCCTTATCTCCAATCACCTTCATAAAATACAAACCGGCGGCTTTATCTGCAATATCAATCTGATCCTGGATTTCCATAACAGAAGTATATTTTCTTTCAAAAATCAAGCGGTTGCTTGTGTCATAGATTCGAATATGTATATCCTGGTTTTTCAGGTCACTGGCAACTATCTGGTAAATACCGTTTGAGGGTATCGGGTAAACATTAAATTTACCAATTGCCGTATTATCCCACCAGCCTGTTCCAACCTGGTTAATCAGTTGTATGGTAATTGTAGCAGTATCAGATAAGAATCCCTGGCCATTGTCACGTACCTTAACAAGTAAGCTAAATTCAGGTGTCTGTCCATAATTTAAAGCATCCTTGTTATTTACATATAATGTGCCAGAAAAAGGATCAATAGTGAACGCTTCATTTTGATTCCCACCAATAATTGAAAATTTTAGATCTTGTCCATCATCAGGATCCCGGGCCTGTACTGAGCCAATAACTGACCCATTCTCACTAAATTCGTTAAGGCTAAAAAACTGATCAGTAACTGATGGTGCAGTGTTTATGCGAGTTGTGAGTTTCATAGTGTCTGTGAAGATTCCATCTTCGTTGTCATCAATTAGGACTAAAACACTTTCCTCATCAAGATTATTCCAGGCAGGTATGATTAAGTGAGAGGTGTTGCTTTCAATGTTGATTGAATCAAATTCAATTGTAAACTCCTTTGTTGTGGTACCAATATATGTTTTTAGGTTGTAAGTTGTTACCCCTGTATCATTTGATAATAGTAGATTCTCTGAATTAATTATGTTAAATGAGATTTTGGTTTCCTTTTTTTGTGTAAAGTTATTGATTCTAAAAATTTTTACATTAGAATCAGAAGGTATAATTATTTCTAAATCAGCAACCTTATCAGATTGGTCATGATTTACAATTGATATCCCTTTATCAGAGAATTCCTCAGATGATAAAATATAGCTATAACTAAAGTTTAAGTTATTAGCTGATTTTAAAGATATGTTTTGTTTATAAAATGAGGAATTGGCAATTTGAGAATTTATCAATAGTAGATCTGATTGATTTATATTTGCATTAGGTCTGCTATAATGATAATTTAATGTACTACTATATATTCCAAGGTATAATTCATTATCTTCATTAGTTGTTAAATCAATTTTCAGATCATCTTTTGGTAAAAAATAACCTGAAGGAGCTCTATTTGTGCTATCTGGATTTAAATCAATTATGGGATGTCCATTCGTTACATTTTCAAATAAACCTTCTCGTGAGGAATATCCTAATATTCCTTCTGAGGAATTTTTAATTTGTATGTCTAAAGTTGGAGATGAAAGGATTAGAAAAATATTTGGACTATTTACAATATTTTTATGTTGCATTATATCACGCCCTTTCCTAGTGTCTGGTTCTGAGGGTTGAAGGTAGTTTTCTATTAAATTTCCTGGCATAAGTCTTGTTTTATAAATTTGATATTTTGGGTCTAATTCCGACGTGTATGGATAAAAACCCCATTCATTTGTATTAGTATATAGATAAATTGTTCCTTCTCTGCTTCCCAAAATAGAGTTATTATCATATACATTGATAGAATATATAATATCAGATATTTTTGAAATTTTATAGGGTACAACTATATGACCAATTGAATTTTTTTTCCCTCCTAATTTCTTTTTACTATATACATGAAAAAATAATGAAACAGGTGTTTGTGATACAAATCTTTTTTTCAACTCATTAAGTGTCTGCGTGGGTGTATAGTTCCAGACTTTTTCAGCATGTTCCTGAAATTGTTCAGTCCATTGATAAATAAAATATTTATTAATTAGATTTCTACTTGAGTCATTCAATTTAAATTTAATTAAACTTTGGTCTTCCACTCCTTTATTGTCAATTTTTAGATTCTCAGTATAATAAAGTAAACTACTTATTGCAAAACCAAAACAGGCTCCTATAGCGTCTTTCTTCTTTTTAACAGAATAACTTTTTTTGTTCCATAATTTTACCACAATTGGATTATAAATTGCATCTGGTGGAGGCTTTAAATAACTTATTTCCTCTCCATATGCTTGTACCATTAAATCCCAGCTAGGATACCTGGATGATCTATATAAGCACCATTTTAGTGGATACTGTTTAGAACAATAATCAATATCCTTCCACCAATATTTTGGCCACATAATCCAATCATCTGGTAAATATTCACTATAATTGTCAGGTCTTAAAGTATTTGGGATATCCTTTGCTGCCCAATTGTTACTGAAATTCCATCCATCTTCATCTGGTCTAAAGCCTAAATCCCAAACAGGTGCAAGTTTATTTGGATTACTTTCACTACCTACCTGGTTTGTTTCATTTTGATCATCTTTAGCTGCAATATAGTATTCAAATCCATTTTCCTGCTCGCTTGTTGCAACAAACACATAGGCATATTTATCCTTTTCATTAGTTGTCATTGAAAATGACTGATAACTTTTCCCAGTTTCTCTAATATATAAGGTAACCTCAGAAATTGTTCCATCAGAGTCTGTAGCTTCTGCCTCAAAAGTTGTATTTCCACCAACAATATACTCGGTGAGTGGTGTGTGATTGAGAACTGGCTTTTCATTGGCTGTTAGTTCAATCTTTAAAGGATGATCTGCATCTCCTACAGAATTCTGAACTCCAAAATCGTCCCAGGCAGCAATGTAGTATTCAATTCCTGCATTATCGTTTGTGGTGGTCTGGTATTCGTAAAAGAATTGGTCTCCTCCGGAATTGTTCATTTCAATACCATTTGACTGGTATAACAATTGACCGGTATTACGAATGTATATTTTTACTTTATCAAGGGTATTTGTTTGGTCTGCCACGGTAGCTTCAAACCGTAACACTTGTGCTGAACTGAATTCTGTTATTTGTGTATGAGCAATGGAGGGTTTTACATTTGGCAGAATAGCAATCTGGAATGGCTGGCGAGTAGGTTCAACACGTGGTGAAGATGAGGTTAATTGGCCATCGGTTGCTGTAATGTAATAGTCCAGGCCTGATTTTAGTATATCTCCTGTAGGTATTTGTGCACTCCACCTGTTGCCAGAGGTATTTGTCATTACAATTTGCTTCCATGAACTTGAAGATGTGTTTTTATAATATAGCATAGCTCCTGAGGTTATAGGTTGAACAGCATCTGTTATGTCAGCTTCAATGGTAAATTGCGTGTGTTCCGCCCAGGCATCCTTTTCGAGGTCAACAGTAGTCTGTGTACGTGCTATATCAGGGGCTGCTCCCGGGAAGTAAGAGCCTGTTACTGAGGTCGCATCTCCCTGGTGGGTAATATCCACCCGTACAGTACGTTCAGTGCCATCGTTAGTAGGGTTGGATGAACGATAACGTACTAAATAGGTGTTGCCAATTATTGTTGAAATATCATCCAGAATATTATTAAAAGGATCCATGATGTTATAATAACGGCCATTTGATTCAGTAGCTACCAGGTTAAGTCCAGCTGATTTGGATGTGGTTAAAGCAAATAGTGTAACTAAGTTGTTTTTTACTGCATCAATAGCGTCTTGTTGGGAAGAATACCCTTGAGCCGGATTTTCATCGGCAAGAATTATGAAGATTTTCTGACTTCCTGGCCGAAAGCTAAAACCACTAATTGATTGTGTAATCGCATAATAAGCAGGTTCTAATCTTCCATCTACAACATTTCTTCCCCAAACTGTATTCTTAAAATAATCTGCATTTGTGCTTAATTGACCCGCATCTTCAAGGATTGGCCTACCTGAATTTGCTCCTTGCCCAAAACGGCACAATCCCAGGGCGTAATTAATATCAGATGTTTTAAGCTGGTCAATAAAACTTACCATATTATTATATACAGCATTTTGAAAATCACGGAAACTACCGCTATTATCCACCAGGAATATTATATCTGCTAATCTTGATCCTGAACCTTGGGCTGGAGGTGTGACTTCAAGAAAATCCGTCTGTAATGCATTGTTTTCAAAAGCCTGAAAATTGGTCTGATTTAATGAGTTAATTCCAATTCCGTTCTCATTTACAGCAATATTCATGTATATGAATGGAAAGTTCTGGGGGCTTAGGTTTGTTAGTGTTGCACTTAAATTTCCTGCTGTAGAAAGTTTGATAGATATGTCATCAATAAACCAGCCATCTGAATTTATACTCTCATCGGAAGTTAAATGAAAAGCAATTTTGACTTTTTGACCTTCATAAGTATCCAGAAGAATAAGATTTTTACTAATATTAATGGTGCCTGTCCGATTATCTAAAGTAGTCCAGGTTACGCCATTATCAGTTGATATCTCAACCTTTCCAAAATCGTATTCACTTTCAAGTGAAAAACTTTCCAGGTAAGTTAGTTCAATATGTGAATTTAAATTTGAAAGGCCGGGAAGAACTATAATTGGACTAATTAATCGATAGTCCGCATTATTAACATATTTATTCTTTAATCCGGTTCCAGCAACAAACGAGGAACCCATTAATTCTATTGTGTTTCCTTGTGCCTGGCCAACTTTCCAATCTCCTTCAAAAATCCATCCAGTATTTTTATTTTCGAAATTTTCTGAAAAAATGGATTTAGTTTCATTTTTCAATTGGGTTTCATTTCTGACCAGGTCGTAAGTTCTATTTTTAACAGAAGCCGGCAGGAAAGAACCTTTTGGAATTCTTTGTTCATTATCATCAACCTGTGCTGTAGATACCAGGAAACAGGGAAAAAGAAATACGCTTAATAAAAAGATATATTTTTTCATAACATGAGGTATTTTAAATACGGATTTGTGTTGTCATAAATTTAATAATTAAATCACGGTATCTTAAAGAGGGAGCATAGTTATTTAATGAATGATACTCCTGCTTTGATGAATGCCCTCTTTTATCGTTTGAACCGACCTGTTTTATTTACTTGAAATTAGATTAATATAAAAGCCATTTTAAATATGCTGGGATATGTTATTTTATTCCCACCAAATCCCCAACAAATATTTTTTTATTAATTAATTGTATTTCAATCGTACATTTATTTTTGTTTACAAAGGAGATATAACCATTGGCAATAAGTTCATTTCCATTTGACCTGGAGCTAAATATTTTGACCATATCGCCTGGTTCGGCATTGAAACCGGAAGTTTTTTCCACATAAAGAATGTTACCTGTTTTTTGAGTAACTGTACCAATGTAACCATGTAAGTCTTTCTCAGCATTTAGTTCGGCAGTTTGTATGAATTCATTTTGTGGATTGGGTGTGTAATTAACCGGTATTGGTTCTTTTGGTTTCCTGTTTTCTGTTATGGTGAAACTGTAATTATTATCAGGTGCGTTTATAAATTTGGTTGTAGTTTGGGAAACAGACTTTGTATCCTTCCTGTTAGAAGAATTTTTGGATACGCTGGAGGTCTCGTAGCCTTTGTATTGTAAGGTTATTGGAGTTGCTTTCTTTTTGCTTTGCTCATCTTTAATTATGGATTTTTTGACCGGTAAAAAAATTTTGTTTTGGCTGTATTTTCGGCTTGTACTGAGCGGAGTATAGGTGAGGTTAAATTCTCTATGTGATTCAAGTTCTTTATTTCTGATTCTTATTTGTTTGTTTTTCTGGTTTATACTTTCATTAATTGCATATAACTTGTTATTTATTGTTTTGTTGTAGTCGTTTGCAGCTTGTTGAGCTATTTCTCTGGCCACTTCTCTTTGAGCATCATTAAACTCTTTATTTCTCTTTTTTTCTTTTTTTAATGTAGTAGGTTCAATATAATAGTCTTTCCAGGTATTATGCTGATATCCATCAGAATATCGGGTCTTTAGGGTTAGTTTATTTTCAGGTGGTTTCTGAAGCGTAACAGTAATTTGTGTGATAAGTCCTTTTTTAGGAGATATGTCTTTTTTTATTGACTGTAATCCAGGTCTTTTTACTTCGAGCGAATATCTTTTATTTAATTCCAATTCATTAATTTGGATCTTTCCCCGTCCTGTATAATCTCCATCTATGTAGATAGAGGCATCATTTGGAGTGGTGTAAATTTTTACTTTACTGTAATTATTTGCTTTAAATTCCGGATAAAAGTGGTTTAATATTGCAGTATAATCAGTTGATTGATTATTTAAGAAAAGTGACAGTTCATTCAAGTCTTCCTTACTGGAATTCTTTGCATATTTAATACAAGGAGTAATTTCCTTATATGCGGTTAAAAGATACCTGGCGGTTTTTATGTTATTGTTTTTTATGGCAATGTTCAATGCAGTAACACCCCGATCATTTTTATCAATATAATTCAGTGGAACTTGCATGGCTTTTAATGTTTTTACACATTCGGATGCATCAACTGCTGCTGCATGGAATACTAATGCGTAACCATTTGAGCTAAGGAATACCCTATAATCAGGGATGGCTTGTAAAAGCTTTTTCAATATTATTGATTGATCGGAATCAATGGCTGCTTCAACAGGGGTTTCCCCTGAATAGGTTTGCCCTAATTGAAATTTATTTTGAATGCTTTTTTCAACAAAGCCTAAGTCTCCATTTCTGATGGAACTGAAAAAAATGGAAGTAAACCTTTTATTAATCTGGTCACGGGTGTGCCTTATTTTTGGATTATTTTTATCCAGGCTATATGCCAGTTCTATATAGAATTTTTCTTTAAGAATATCATTTTCTAATTCTGCTTTTAGCATATATGCCATGGGGTTTTTGTTATTTTCAGATAAGCCTGCCTCAAGAAACATATTGGTTGCTTTCATGAAAACTTCATCACCAAATTTGTCATGCAGTTTTTTCTTACGGTATGCTACTGTAATGTAATCCTGTTTTGTCAATGTTGAGTTGTAATATACGCCTGGTTTATTACAAGCTGGGCTTAACCAGTTGGTGTTAGAATAGCTGTAGTTTTTATTCACTTCTTTCACAAAGCATTCATGAAACTTATAACAATCAAAAAAATATCGTTCCTTATCAGGATTCACTTCAAAAGCTGCAGCTTTTAGATAATTATCTTTCAGGTTTTCATTTTCGTTTATTACTGATTTCTTAATCGGCTCCATTTTGTTTCTTAATGTTCTCTCAAGTTCCATTTTTGCCTCATACCTAAGCTGTCTCATTTGAGCTTCATATTTTCTTTTTTGGTTTTCTTGAGAGGCGCTAATCAGGACTTCCTTTATTATCCAGTCTGCATTTTCATCTCCAGTGGTGATATTATTTTTTTTAGCAATTTGTCCAAGACTCTCTCCAATGTATCTGATATCCCTGTCAATCCGGGCTTTATTTGTTGAAGTTATCTGGTTGATTTGTTGGTCTAGATCTCTGGTTCTGCTATGGTAATCTGCGATTAGAACTTCAGGGCTTTTTGTGTTATAATTTATATTAGATATCGAGTTTAACCGGTTTCTATGATAATTCGTTTCCAAATATGTGTTAGCCAGGTCGTTTGAATATATACCAAAACTTATTACTTCGTTTGGTACGTTGAAGGCCCTTCTTAACAGTCCTCTTGTAAAGTGGTCATCCAGTTGGTAAATACCCGGGTAACTCTGGCTAGTACCAGTTTGCGTAAAGAATAACAACAGAATAATTGGAATAGTTGACTTTTTTAAACTGAATAGATTAAATGAGAATGAATCAGTAATATTAAAGGGCAATTTCATTATTAGGATTAGTTTTGGCTATTTGTTAAACCATTTAAATTTACAAACATTTTATAACAGAATTTATAGATAATCAAGTTATTGTATGAAACCCCATGCTGGAAGTATGAACCGTGCAGTTTGAGGGATAAAACGAGTTTCAGGGAACAATTAACAGGGATCAATTAACAGGGTTTGTCAGTTATCATGGAACAGTTGAACAAAGAACAGTTGACAAGGAGCTGAGGAAAAGGCAGTCCTCCTAGGTTGAAACTTCGGAGGAAAATGAGACTGAGAGACTGAGTGACTGAGAGACTGAGTGACGAGGTGAACGATTATTTAAATAGTTGGGAAAAATTG
>JAOZKQ010000040.1 GCA_029935275.1 Bacteroidales bacterium
AAATTCCTATTGTTCAAAGCATTAGAGAAAATGGAGATAACGGAACACCTTCTGCCCTTGATAAAGATTCCGTTTTAGGACAATTATTTATTGAATTGGCTAACAGAACAGTGGAACAAATTGATCGCAGGAATAGTGAAATGGAGCCCACAAAACGAGTGGAGATAAAATCTGCGACAACTTTTAAATCATATACACCAGGTAAAAATTAGTTATGGATCAACTTCAACAAATTGAATTAAAAGAAAATATTTTAAAATCACTTGATAAAGTAAGGCCTTATCTGAATGCTGATGGAGGTGATATTGAATTAGTAAATATTTCAGTTAAGAAAATTGTTACGGTTAAACTTACCGGTGCATGTTCAGATTGTCCTCATCATTATCAGACGCTTGCAGGTGTGGAAGAAGTAATTAAGAAGAATGCACCCTCCGTTTCTCAGGTGGTTTCTATTGATGAACGAGAAGACATTTCAGATTAATTAGTTTGTCGATAAAGTCCAACTTCTGCGTTACGCTTGTCAAAAAAATGTTCGATTACACCAATATGCTACCCTTCATGCTGGCTCCTTGCTAAATTGCTCCACTGCAATTCTTAATGCTAGGCCCTGCTTTTTTTGACTTCACAGGCACTTCGGCCAGCTCAGTATAACACCTTAATAGCGAACTTTCTGAATCAGACACCGAGTTTATAGACAAGCACTAATTAAAACATCTTTTCTGGTTTCAAGCATAAATTCATTATTTGCCTTAAAAAATATTGAGCTTTTTATAATATCTTTGGGGTTTCAGTGTTTATTTGATTGAAAACTTTTTCAATTTGAAACTTTCCCGTCTTTTATATCAGGCATCAGGTCTGTTCCTGCTGGTAGTTTTTAGTATTAACTGCTCAGTTGAGAAAAATACCGGCATGTCAAGAAACTACCACAACCTGGTTTCCCGGTATAATATTTACTTTAATGGAGTACAGAGTTATAAAAAAGGAATAAGAAAACTGAACGATCAGTATAAGGATGATTTTACCCAGATACTCCCTGTATTCAAATTTAGCAATTTAACGGCAGTTTCGACTATTTCAGTGGAAATGGACAGGACGATTGCCAAAACATCAAAAGTAATTACTCTCCACTCCATAACGGCTAAACCTAATGAAAAAAAGAAAAATAATCTAACCGAAAAGGAAGAGGATTTTTATAACCAGAAAGAATTTAATGACTGGGTGGATGATAGTTACCTCCTAATGGGTAAAGCACAGGTTTTTAAGCAAGAGTATTTTATGGCTTTTAACACACTCAAATTTACTTCGGAAGAGGCACTGGATGTGCATGTGAAATATGAAGCCAGGATATGGATTGCCAGGATATATAATGACGAAGGTAACTTTAATTACTCTAAGGAAATTCTGGAATCATTTAGCGATGATCCGGATTTCCCAAAAGATTTACAAGTCGATTACAACTCAACTTTTGCGGATTTCTATTTACAACAAAAAAAATATGAAGAGGCACTTCCTTATCTGGAAGAGTTAATGGATTTTAAATTAAAGAAAGTAGATAAGATCAGGCTTACTTACATTTTAGCTCAAATATATAAAATAACAGGGAATGATAATCAGGCTTATAAGTTTTTTGCAAAGGTTGTGAAAATGAGTCCTCCCTATGATATGACCTTTAATGCCCGAATTAACCAGGCGGAATCATTTGATGTTACTGTTGAAAATGTTGACGAAATAAAGAAGATCCTTAGAAAGATGTTAAAAGATGAGAAGAATAAGGAATACCTGGATCAGATTTATTATGCTTACGGAAGAATATCACTAAAACAAAATAAACAAAAAGAGGCTATAGAATACTTTAAAAAGTCTGCTATTAACAGTCTTTACAATGATAAACAAAGAGGCATTTCTTATCTTTCTATTGCTGATCTGTATTTCAAAGATGAGAATTATGTAAATGCTCAGCCCTATTATGATTCTGCAATTATGGTTTTGGACCTTTCTTATCCGGGTTATGAAATAATAAGTGAAAAAACAGCTAGCTTAAATCGATTAGTGGAGAACATTGTAATGGTAGAAACACAAGATAGCCTGCAAAGAATTGCTGCCATGTCCCCGTCAAAACGGGATGCATATATAGATCAGATAATTAGTGATATCAGGGAGGAAGATAAAAGACAGAAAGAGTTGGAACAAGCAAGTGCATATAACGTATCTAACCAGTATGAAACAGATCGAAAAGTTAATCAGGAATTAAATAAGACGGGTAAATGGTATTTTTATAATCAGGCAGTTCTTGATTTGGGGAAAAACGAATTTCGTCAAAAATGGGGAGATAGGAAACTTGAAGATAATTGGCGGCGGAAAAATAAATCAATTTCTGAAGCAAATATAATTGAAATTACAAAGGGGGTTGATGGTGAAAGCCTACCTGGTGAAAGTCAGCAAGTCACGGATGTATATAAGCGAGAGCACTATATGAAAGGCCTCCCATTAACTGATTCTTTGCTTAAGGAATCTGATGTTAAAATAGCCGAGGCCTTATTCAATATGGGTCAGATCTATGTAAATGAAATAAAAAATATCCCTAATGCAAATGAATCATTTGAAGATCTTTTTCATCGCTTTCCCGGAAGTGATTATGAACTTTCCACTTTGTATTATTTATATGACCTGAAAATGAAAGCCGGAAATAAAACTGGCGCAAATAGTTATAAGGGACTGATAATAAGTAAATATCCCGAAAGTGAGTTTGCAAAAATGTTAAGTGACCCTAACTATCTAAGAAAACAAAACGAAAAGAAACAAAAGGAACGCCAGGTCTATAATCAAACTTATAATGAATATCTTTCAGGTCAGTACGATAAAGTTATTTTTAAGAGTGAATCATTCCTTCAAAAGGAACCAGAGCATACCCTTGCTCCAAAATATTGGTTGCTCAGGGCATATTCAGTAGCAAAAGTTCAAGATATCAGGGCGTTTAAACAGGCTCTTGAAGACGTGGTAAATAATACACCTGCATGTGAAGAAAAGATCCGTGCAGAAGAGTTGATAGCTCATTTTAATGAAGAAATTCCTGAACTTAAGATCGAAGAAGAAGAAAAGGTAAGTATTGAAATTTATAAATTATCAATGAATGAACCTCATCAGGTTGTTTTGGCGTTTGAAGGATCTGATAATAAGGAAAATCAATTAATTTTTAATTTAATTAATTATAATTTGGACAACTTTCCCCAATCAGAGTTTTCAACAAATTTCCAAACCCTGGATAATACTACCGGTTTATTAATTATAAGTGGAGTTGGTGGTGTTAAGGAAACAAAAGAATACCTGTCAGGAATACTTATGGAAAAAAGTATTAGTGATGAATTACAGGGAAGAACTTATTATCCTTTTATTATTTCGCAATCTAATTTAAATACTTTAATAAATAATAAGTCCATATCGGTTTATCTTAGGTTTTATAATAGAAATTATTTTGGCTCAGGAGATTAACTCCGGTTTTAATGCTGTTAAGCTCCTGCTTTCTTAAGAATAAGCCTTTATGCCAAACAGATACTTTTTTAATCATTAATTTTCTGGGATTATGAATAAAATACGAATACTTTGGACAGATGATGAAATTGATATATTAAGGCCACATATCATTTTTTTGGAAGAAAAAGGATATGAAATCCTTACCGCCAGTAATGCTGAAGATGCTGTTTCTATTGTTGAAGAAGAGGAACTGTCCCTTATTTTTCTGGATGAAAATATGCCTGGGAAAACCGGCCTGGAAGTTTTGCCTGAAATTAAGCAAATCGTTCCACATGTTCCCATTGTAATGATCACTAAAAGTGAAGAAGAAAATATAATGGAGGAGGCCATTGGGGCACAAATTGATGACTATTTGATCAAACCGGTTAATCCCAATCAAATTTTGTTGACTATAAAAAAACTTATTGATCATAAAAAATTGATTTCTGATAAAACACTGGCAGGATATCAATCAGGCTTTGGTGAAATTAGCGGCATGATTAATAGTGCAAGGGATCATAATGATTGGGTACAGATATATAAAACTCTCGTATTTTGGGATATGGAGCTTGAGAAGTCAGAGACTGCAGGGATGGATGAAGTTTTACGAATGCAAAAAATGGATGCAAATCAGGGTTTTTCCAAATTTGTAAAAAGAAATTATGAAAACTGGGTTCAGACCGAAGAAGATAGCAGGCCAGTTCTTTCTCCCGATCTATTTAAAAAATGGGTTTTCCCTTTACTGGAAAAAGGAGAAAAAGTAGTCTTTATGTTGATTGATAATTTTCGGATTGATCAATGGAAAATGGTTTTGCCACTATTTAAAGATCATTTCAGGATTGAAAATGAAGAAACATTCTTTTCTATTTTACCTACGGCAACACAATATGCAAGGAATGCAATTTTTTCTGGTATAATGCCGCTTGATATACAACGTAAGTATCCGGAGTATTGGTTTTATGATGAAGAAGAAGGTGGTAAGAATCAATTTGAACATGAACTTTTTGAAAAACAATTAAAAAAGGAGGGAAAGAATTTTACTTTTAATTATGAAAAAGTAAATAATGCAGATGCCAGCAAAAAGTTAACTGAGAATATTTCGAATTATTTAAATAAGGATCTGACCATATTAGTATATAATTTTGTGGACATGCTTTCGCATGCCCGAACTGAGTCGAAAATGGTAAAAGAACTGGCAGGTGATGAAAGTGCTTATAGATCAATTACATATAGTTGGTTTCGCCATTCTGCGATCATGGATTTACTTAAGATACTGGCACAAAAAAAGGTAAAACTGATTTTAACCACAGATCATGGTACAATCCGGGTAAATCATCCTGTGAAAGTTATAGGTGATCGTTTTACCTCAACTAATTTAAGGTATAAAACCGGCAAAAATCTTGATTATAACCCAAAGGATGTGTTTGGTGTTACCAGTCCTGAAAAAATAGGATTGCCAAAATCCAATATTTCGTCTTCTTTTATTTTTGCTACGAATGATGATTATCTGGTTTATCCCAAGAATTACAATTACTTTGTAAGGTATTATAAGAATACTTTTCAGCATGGAGGCATTTCAATGCAGGAAATGATGACCCCTTTTATAATAATGTCATCAAGATCCTAAAAAGCGAAAATACTCAATTGCAAGATGAGGCACAACCAAAGTTAAATTTTTTAAACGTTTACTAAGTGATTAAGGAATTGGAAATAGCGGAGTTGAGCCAAAGGCATAAGGTGGCCGGATTGTTTCTTAAATCATATAACAAACCCGGGATATTTGCTTTTTATGGAGAAATGGGTGTGGGTAAAACAACTTTTATTCAAGCTCTTTGTCAGGAATTGGGAGTAATAGAACCAGTCTCAAGTCCAACTTTTTCCATTGTTAATGAATACCATTATAGTACAAACTGTAAAATATATCATTTTGATTTTTATAGAATTAATTCAATTGAGGAGGTTTTTGATTTTGGATATGAGGAGTATTTTGCCGAGGATAACTATATTTTTATTGAGTGGCCGGAGCTGATTGAAAATTTGTTACCTGAAAACACTATAAGAGTCAGTATCTCAATTGGTAAAGATAATGTACGGAAGTTAACATTTGGATAAAATCTGAATGATTAATTTGATATTAAAGCAGATTGTATTACTTTCGATAGCGGAGGATTAATAATTATTCCCATAAAAAGTTTGATGATATGGTCGGACCCGGTAAACCCTCAGGTTTAAGTTTCAGTCAAAGTCACCTTCTTCCCCAGGAGGAAATGCTTGAAACAGCAAAAAAAAGTAGTAGATTAGTAATTGGGATTCCAAAAGAATCAGGAAAACATGAGAACAGGGTAAGCCTTACCCCTGAAGCAGTTGAACTATTAGTAAATAATAAGCATGAAGTAATTATAGAATCCGGGGCTGGTGAGGGTGCAAGTTATTCGGATAATGATTATAGCGAATGTGGAGGAATGATTGTTGATAACGTCTCTAAGGTTTTTCAAAGTGATATGATCCTTAAAGTGGCACCACTGATACCAAAAGAAATTAATTTACTAAGAGGAAGCCAGGTGCTGTTCTCTTCATTGCATATAGCATCACAGGATGAGAAATATTTCCGGGAATTAAGTAAAAGAAAAATTACAGGAATTGCTTTTGAAAGCATAAAGGATAAATATGACAGGTTCCCTGTGGTGCGTACAATGAGTGAAATTGCAGGGACCACTTCTGTACTTCTTGCTTCTGAATATCTTAGTAATTTTCATCAGGGTAAAGGGGTGTTGCTTGGTGGGATTACAGGCATTACACCTGCCGAAGTGGTTATACTGGGAGCTGGTACTGCGGCTGAATTTGCAGCCAGGGCCTCGCTTGGGCTGGGGGCTTCAGTAAAGATATTTGATAATTCAGTTCATAAACTAAGAAGGTTGCAAAATTATATGGGTCAACGCCTACATACCTCAATTTTTCATCCCAGGGTATTGCTAAAGGCCTTAAAATCAGCAGATGTCGTAATCGGCGCTGTGCATTTGGTAGATGAGGGGCCCAGGTATCACATAACTGAGGATATGGTGAAACAAATGAAAAAAGGTTCTGTTATTGTTGATATCAGTATTGATCAGGGTGGGTGTGTAGAAACATCAGAGCGCCTTGACCACAGTAACCCAATCGTTATAAAACATGGTGTCGTTCATTACGCTGTTTCAAATATTCCGGCAAGAGTTGCACGCACAGCATCTATAGCTTTAAGTAATGTATTTGCCCCTCTATTGTTAAGTATTGGGGACTCAGGAAGTTTATTGAAGTATCTTCATGAAGATCAGGGTTTACGGAAAGGAGTTTACCTTTTTAATGGAATACTTACTAACCGGTTTATTGGCAGCCGGTTTGGAATAATGTCTAAGGATATTGACTTGTTACTGGCTGCTTTTTAATGAATAATATATAGAATATATACTCCTATATCATTTCCGAATGACTCGTTTTATTTATGGACTCGTTTTATCTTTGTTTAATACAGGGATTCATATTGCTGCTTTGTTTAATATAAAAGCTGCTCTTTGGGTGGCAGGAAGAAAGCAAATTTGGAACGAGATTAAGACTAAAATTCAACCCCATAATCATTTAGTTTGGTTTCATTGTGCTTCACTTGGAGAGTTTGAACAAGGCAGGCCGGTAATGGAGGAGTATAAGAAGAAGGTTCCCGAAGCTAGCATTTTGATTACATTTTTTTCTCCTTCCGGTTATGAAGTAAAAAAAGATTACCCTGGAGCAGATTATATAATTTACCTTCCACTTGATTTATTAAGAAATGTGAAGAGGTTTATAAAACTCGTAAACCCCAAACTGGTGGTTTTTGTAAAATATGAATTCTGGTTTAACTATCTGCATCAACTCTGGCTACAAAAGATTCCGGTATTTCTTATTTCTGCAAATTTCCGTGAGGATCAATGGTTTTTCAAATGGTATGGAAAACCTTTCAGAAAAGTTTTTGGATTTTTTACCCATATGTTTGTCCAAAAAAAGAATTCAAGGGATATTTTATCCAGGTATGGTTTTAACAAAGTTACAGTGAGCGGTGATACCCGGTTTGACAGGGTTTATCAAATTGTAAGTGAAAGAATGAATATGCCCCTGGTAGAGAAGTTTAAACAGCAAAAAACACTTATGATTGTTGGAAGTTCATGGAAGGAAGATGAGGCCATTTTAATCAAATACATAAACCAGGATAAGCGTGGGCTAAAATGGATCATAGCCCCACATGAGATAGCCCTTCAACATATTGAAAGAATTGAAGAAATGCTTAAAAAGCCATCAGTCCGGTTTTCGGACATCTCTGATAAAAATATTTTAACTACAGATGTATTGATCATCGATAATATTGGTTTGCTGTCTTCTTTATATGCATATGCTGATATTGCCTGGGTTGGTGGAGGTTTTGGAAAAGGTATTCATAATATACTTGAACCTGCAACTTTTGGCATTCCTGTCTTCTTTGGGCCAAATTATACAAAATTTCAAGAAGCTGTTGATTTGGTAAAATTGAAAGGTGCTTTTGTAATAAATAATTTTGAAGAATTTATTAACCAATTAGAACCTTTCCTTGATTTGCCTGAACTCCTTGAAAACACTGGTGAAATCAATGCAGATTATATACGTATTAACATTGGTGCTAAAACCAAAATTGTTAATAATTTGTTAATGATTTAAGCTTTTGCGCAAATATAATTTCATTAATTTTATTTCCTCAATATTACTGAAAATTTTCTTGGATAAGTTGCTCAGATTTAACATTAAGTTAAAATTGAGATTAAATGTTTTCATTTTTTTATTAACCTAATTTAAGTTTTATTAACCTATTAAACTATTATGAAATCAACAATTAAAATTCTTTTTGCTGCTGCAATTATGTTTTTTGCAGCTATTTCTTCCTTCGGGCAGGGAACTACCACTTCAGGAATGAATGGTAAGGTAACGGATGAAAATGGTGACCCTTTGCCGGGTGCCACGGTTATTGCTGTTCATACGCCAACGGGTTCTCAGTTTGGTGGCATTACCGATAACCAGGGATTTTTCCGTTTACCAAATATGAATGTTGGAGGTCCTTACAAGGTAACCGTTTCCTTTATTGGATACCAGTCCTTTGTTAAGGATGATATTTATCTTACACTGGGACAGACATTTAAATTGAATGTACCCCTGGGAGAATCTACTACTGAACTTGCTGAAGTTGCAGTGGTAGGGTCAAAGGTGAGGGAATATGATACTTTTGACGGAAACAGAACAGGTGCTGAAACCAACATTAGTAATGAGCAGATACAAATGATGCCTACAGTAAATCGTGATCTGGCTGACTTTACCAGGCTAACACCTCAGGCTTCGGTAGGAGGTGATGGAAGCATTTCAATTGCAGGAGTCAATAACAGGTATAATGCTATATCCATTGACGGGGCTTTAAATAATGATGTATTTGGTCTTTCTGCAACCGGGACCAATGGTGGCCAGACAGGTGGCTCACCGGTTAGTATGGATGCCATTGAACAGTTTCAGGTTACCATTGCCCCTTATGATGTTCGACAGTCAGGCTTTGCAGGAGCCAGTATTAATGCGGTAACACGAAGTGGGTCAAACAGGTTTGAAGGCTCTGCTTATTATTTTATGAGAAATGAAGGCCTGGCAGGGAAAACACCAACAGATAATGAAGATCTTGAAAGAAAAAAGTTAGATGATTTTTCTTCCAATACTTATGGTTTTAGACTGGGTGGTCCAATTATTAAGAATAAATTATTCTTCTTTGCGAATCTTGAGATACAAAGAGAGGATACTCCTTTAGGATTTGATTTTAGTACATATCAAGGAGATTCTGATCGGAGTACTATTGATCAGGTTACTGCTAAACTGCAAAGTTTTGGCTATGAGCCAGGTCCCTGGGAACAAAAAACCAGATCATTGAATTCAAATAAGTACCTTGTAAGGTTAGACTGGAACATTAATATACACCATAAGTTGATGGCACGTCTTTCATATACCAACCTTGAAGCGGTTAAAGCAAGTGCCTCAAGTTCCCGGTCAATTGGTTATGAAAATAACAGCCAGTATTTCCCCAGTGCTACAACCTCTTCATCTGTGGAATTGAAAAGTAATTACGATGGTTTTTCTAATAACCTGATTCTTGGACTTACCTCTGTTCGTGATGACAGGGATCCATATGGTGCAAATTTCCCGGCATTACGTATTTATGATGGAAGTGGTACAATTTATGCTGGCTCTGAAGCTTATTCCACTGCTAATCAGTTAGATCAGGATGTATTTACTATTACAGATAATTTTTCATTATATAAAGGCAAGCATACTTTAACTTTTGGTGTGAATATTGAATACTCAAGTACTTATAATCTCTTTATGAGAAAAAACTTTGGTGAGTACAGGTATAGCTCAGTACATGATTTTCTAACTACAGGTACTATGGGGGAAGTGCCCGCATATCAGTATGAAAGAGGCTATTCCCTGGTTGATGATGTTACAGGTGACGGGTCAAAAGCAGCAGCTAATTTCAGTATGCTTCAGTGGGGGCTTTACGCACAGGATGAAATTCAATTCACGGATAATTTTAAATTTACTGCCGGATTACGGATTGATATGCCCATGTTTATGGATGACCCTGGTGAAGACACACATTTTAATACGGTCACCAAACCTGCAATTGAAGCTGCCGGCTGGGATATGTTGGGGGCACAGGCAGGGAAAATGCCTGCCAGTTCGCTTATGTTTTCCCCAAGAGTTGGTTTTAACTGGGATATTTCCGGTGATGCCTCTACTCAATTAAGGGGTGGTGTGGGTATCTTCACCAGCCGTTTACCACTGGTATGGCCGGGTGGTTCTTATACGAATAATGGGATTACCATTGGCGGTGTTTATCACAAAAGTTCATGGGGTACCGATATCATGTTCAGGCCTGACTGGGACAATCAATATAAAAATTCAGATTTTGGTGGAACAGATGCTCCATGGGGTGGACAAATGGATTTGTTTGCTGAAAATTTTAAATTTCCTCAGGTATTCAGGGCTAATCTTGCAGTAGATAAAAAAATAGGATGGGGAACAGTTCTTACCCTGGAGGGAATCTATACCAAAACCATAAATAATGTATTGTATTATAATATGAATGTAAGCCCTGATTCTGATTTCAATCTTACAGGTGCTGATAACAGGCCACATTATGATAATTCCAGTATTGATGGAGACTATACACGGGTAATGGTAGGAACCAATACCAATGAAGGATATACCTATAATCTTACAGCTCAGCTGCAGAAGCCCTTTAGTAACGGACTTACATTAAGTTTGGCATATACCTATGGTAGTGCAATGGCATTGAATGATGGTACATCATCCCAAAACTCTTCGCAGTGGAGATATATGGAGCAGGTAAACGGACTGAATAACCTGGAGCTTTCTTATTCTGATTTTGACATGGGAAGTCGTGTTGTCGGTTTTGCCAGCTACAGCTTTGAATGGTTAAATCACCTGGGGACTACCTTTAGTTTATTCTATAATGGGCAATCAGGGAAAAGATATTCCTATGTTTATAATGACTATGGTAACCTGAATGGTAACGGTGAAAGTGATAACAACCTTATTTATATTCCGGGTTCGTCTTCAGATATTGAACTTACCTCGGGTAACTGGAATGAACTGGATGAATATTTGAATGCAGACCCATATTTAAGTAAGCACAGGGGTGATTATGCAGAGCGAAACGGAGCCAGAACTCCTTTCACAAATATATTTGACTTTAAAGTTATTCAGGATGTATTTATGAATATTGGAGAAAGAAGGAATACTTTACAGCTCACGTTTGACATATTTAATCTTGGTAATATGATTAATAGTGATTGGGGTCGCAGATATTATATATCTAACGATACCTATAGATTGATTAAGTTTGAAGGATTCCAGGCAGATGGTACTACTCCTGAATTTAGTTTTGATAAGCCTTCCGGAGATCCCTGGAATATTGATGATGCAGGAATTCAAAGTTCAAGATGGCAGGCACAAATTGGATTCAGGTATCTTTTTTAGAAGTAAGTAGATATAATTAATAATCATTTAGTATAATGGTAAAAAAAGGAGGCTCGACCTCCTTTTTTTGTTTATAGGATTGTTTCTGATAAAAATGTTTTGCAAAGTTTCCCCTGACTTGAATTTTAATACCATGCATAATCCTACTTTCTGGAAATAGAGTTTGAATAATAATTATGGATCACTTGAACTTTCTGTGGAGTAAGACTTAAACAGGAATTTTATTGTTGAAA
>JAOZKQ010000300.1 GCA_029935275.1 Bacteroidales bacterium
AAGTTGAAATAATGAAACATGGTAAAGTTAGAAGAGCAAGGATTTTTTATCTTCGTAAACTAACCGGTAAAAAAGCCCGTATTAAGGAAAAGAAATTTTAAATACATATTTGTATTTATTAAAAAAACCTTCCATCAGGAGGGTTTTTTTGTTTACCAAAATTTCTTTTTATTTCAGCTCATCCACCTGATTTCTGGCAGTATCCAATATAATTTCCGATTTTTCATTTGCCTCCTTAACCAACCTTTCAGCTTGCTTATCTCCCTGCTCCCTTACTTTTGCAGCTGCTACTTTAGCCAAACTACGAGCTAAAGGTCCTTTTGCTTCCGCTTCCTTAATAATAGTTTCCGCTGTTTTATTTGCCTCAAGACGAATATTTTCTGCAGATTCAGCTGCCAACTCCATCACCTTTGCCACCTCCCTTTCGGCATCTTTTAAAATCTTATCAGCTTCATACAATGCCTGGCCTTTTGCTTCTTTAACCAATTTCTCTTTTTCCTGATTTACCTGTTCTTCAATTTGCTTTGTTAATGATTGTGTAAGGCTTTCCCCATCCCCTTTTCCAAAAGACTCAATACTAAGCTTTGGATTTTGAATTACACCTGTCAATCTGAAGTTAACCGGTATAATTTCACCGGGGTCAAAATTCAAACCCAGATTACCTGCCTGCGCTGTAAGACCGTCTATAACTCCATTTGCTGCTGTACCCAGGTCTTTCCTGGGTATCTCAGATTTTATCAGGTAATCCAGTCTTTGATCCAGCCCATGCTCCCCACTAATATTCATTTTTATATTACCGGCCATTATAGAAAATGGTTTCACAATAACATTCCCATTTTTCACTTCAAAAGAAGCACTAAAATCCTTAATCTCCGCAGTGTAAGAAGGATCAAGTTTCAGCACTCCCTTCATCATGTCAAACAACCTATCATCAAGCATCTGCACTCCTTTTGTGCGGAAAGAGCCCGACCCATTCATACCTGAAACAATTGGGTACATGTCTTTCCCCAACCGGCTGGAATACGAAAAATCCAATGAAACCTTTCCTCTAAGATCTTTCGCAAATGGAGCAAGGGCTTTAAAGCTTAAGAAGCAGTTAAATGCATCCGGAATATCAAGTTCATTAATCTTCAAATTCATATTAACCGAAGGTTGGAGCGAGTCAGAAGTATCATAGCTACCATCTGCACCCAAAAAACCTTTAAAAAGTTTCATGTGAAAATTATCAAGAATTAATTTCTCGTTTTTAACAATTAGTTTGCCCTCAATATTCTCTGGCTTCAAATTACCATAAGACAAACTCTTAACTATCGTAGCAAATTCCAGGTCAAGATTCTCAGGAACCTTAACCAGCATAACAGAGCCGGTGTCAGGCATAACCTGAGCAACTGTATCAGCGTAAACATGCATCAACTCATCCACATCCAGGTAACCGGATTTTAAACGAAATGAACCCCGCAGAACATCATCCCTTAAATAATATAGCAGGTAATTATTCAGTTCTCCTGCAAAAGACAAATCACTTTTCCCGATTTTCAAATGGCATACTGGTATTTCAATCCTATCCGGACTAAACAACAAACTCGCTTTCCCTATTCTAACAGGCAGATCAAGCTCCTCTGATTCATAAAAAAAATCATCTAATTTCAAATTACCATCCACCATAATTTTCTGGTAATTCTCTGATTCAATATCCAACATACGCATATCAAAATTCAAATCTGCATTCAGTTCACCACGAAGTTTAAGATCCTCCATTGGTACCAGGTCCATAAAATCAGATAAATGAAGCCTGGTTTTTAATACTCCCCTTAACTGTGGATTACTCAATGGGGTGCTGATATGCCATTCCGATTTCAGTGGGTTGCCTGCAAGCTCAAATGAAAAATTATCAATATCTATTTTTGTTTTATCCAGGTCATCACCCTTTTCATCAATCCTGAGCAGGATATTTACTTTTTCCATTTTAGCAGGAAGGTCACCATAAGCAAAAGCAGCATCTTTTACGATTAATTCAATCTGAGCATCAGGATATATAGAATCTGATTCGACATATGGTCCTTTAATCTTTCCTTCCAGGCTAAATATTCCGGATGCTTTCAGATCCTCAAAGTCATTCAGGTAAAAAGCAGGAATAAGGGAAAGAAAAGATTTAAAGCTATTGTTTGCTGAATGAAAGCTTAAATCAACGTCAGGATCGTTATCTGAAAGATCAACAGAGCCGTTCAGGTTCAAATTCATGTCATTTAGTGAAAAAGACTGATCAAGGAAGGAATAAACTGAATGTTCCATGTCTAAAACCATGGCTCCAGTCCATTGAAACTTTACATTTTTCAGGTATGGGATATCTCCCATTTTAAACATTAGTGATTCGACTTCGCTGGCAATCTGAAACTCCACTTTCCCCGAACTTGTTTTACCAGCTGAAAGCATATTTAGCTGTTGCAATGAAACATACATTTCATCGGGAATACTATGGTAAGATATTTCTGCATTTTTTATTTTAAACTTCTTCAATTCTATAAACAACTCATTATCGGTTTGACCAGTATCTTCCTCTATAATTTTCTGTTCCTTAAGAATGTCCCAATTTGGTTTTCCTTCCTGAGGGTTTATCAATTGGATATGTGGATTTGTGATTATAACAGACTTTATTTCAATTCCCTCTTTTCTAAGAATCGATAACAGGTCCACTCCGACCTTAAACCTGCCAATGCTTATTAAAGTATCTGAATAAAACTCATCAATACCAATGATTAAAAATTTATCCACCCGGAACCCTAAGTCAGGAAAAGAAGTTAAAAGGCTTAATTTAAAGCTCTTAAAATCAACTTTTGCATTTAATTTATTATTTAGTTCAGTTTTGAGTTTCTGTTCAAATACTCCTTTAAAAAATACAGGAACAATTAAAAGACTTAAGAAAAATAAAGCAATTATAACCACCAGGGTTCTTAATACTATTTTAAACGGCTTTTTCATTCAAGAAGACTTCTAATAATTCAATATTTTAGGTAATATTTTTGGATTTGATTATCCATGTCTTTACTATTTACGAAATTGTAAAACTAAAGTTCAATAATGCAGGAATTAGCTATGTATGGCATTCTGTTTTTGCACTCAAATACCTAAAGAAGTCATTCAGGTGGAAAGGAGAGTATAGGAGGGTATGAAATGCATTTAACCAATAAATAGAATCCAATCACAAAAGGCTTAAAGTACCAGTTCTCAAATCTGTCAACCAGTCTGTGGGGGAAGAGTAGCAATGACAGGATGCCACAACTAAGAGAAGTTTAGCTCAGGAACTCATTAAGGGTAGAAAACAATTCTCCTTTATTAATAGGTTTGGCAAAATACTTATTAAATCCCATTTGCTCAATTTCTTGTTTTTCTTCTTCCATTGCAAAAGCTGTAATTGCAAAAACAGGAACTTCCTTTTTTATTTTTTTAATATGTTTGAAAGCCTCAATTCCACCCATTTCAGGCATTTTCAAATCCAGGATTACGATATCAAAGTCAGATATTTCCTCAAACAAATCAACCGCTATCCGGCCATTTTCAGCACGGACCAACTCAATTCCTGTTGGCTTAAATATTTCACTATATAATTTATAATTTAGCTCCTCATCTTCCGCAATAAGCAATTTCCTTCCCGTCCAGTTAAAGTCCTTTACGTCCTTCCTTTTTGCCTTAAGCTCTTCTGTAATCA
>JAOZKQ010000301.1 GCA_029935275.1 Bacteroidales bacterium
ACATAAGCTTTGCTTGCATAATAAACTGCCATATAAGGGCCCGGTTGAAAAGCTGCCATTGATGAAACATTTAATATTTTTCCTTCTTTTCTGTAAACCATTCCTTTTAAATAAAATTTGGTCAATTCAGTAAGTGAAACAATATTGATTTGCATTATTTGAGATATTTTCGATAGATCTGCGTTATTAAATATTTCAAAATCGCCTATTCCTGCATTATTTACCAAAACATCAACAATAATTTGTTTTCCTATTGTTTCACGAAATATCTCGAGAGCTGCATTTGGCATTGACAGGTCCTTTGCAATTATTGCAACGTTTACGTTATGCTTTTTACTAAGACCTTCTTGCATTTCCTCTAACCGGACTTTATTTCTTGCTACCAAAACCAAATTGTACGAATCTCCCGCAAATAATTTTGTCAGCTCATATCCAATACCCTTTGTAGCGCCAGTGATCAATGCTGTTTTTCTTGTTTTGTTATTATTCATTATTTGTACATATTAATATTGATTATTATATTTCTATTTCCTCTAGTAAGTCAATGCCTTCAGGTTCATTAATATTTTCAGTTATTTTCGTTAGTCCTTCATCATAATTAGCCATTGACTGAAAATGTATTGCAGCTTTTAAATTTTCGACTGCTTGTTTGTCTTCAGGTTTTGCATCACCGGTAATTTTGTTTTCATTTTTCATTTTTATTTGATGCCTGAAGTTGTAATAATGAATTTACAATAATCATACCAATTAGACGTAAAACGTTTAATAGTCAGTTTTAGTATAAAAAAATTATCGTTTTTCCATTCCTCTTATCATAATTCTTGTCAATTCATTTAGCCTGGTCTCCATCTCATTATACTTATCTTCAATAAAGAAAGGTATTTCCAACCCTTTTAAGGCTGTCAAAATTGCAGGGGCTGTTAATTCGACATTATTTATATCAAACTCGTTATTATTCACTCCGCCGGTTAAAATAGATTTGATAAGGATTGTTTCTTCATTATCATATTTCCGCCTGATTTTCTCAATAAAATCAAGGTGTGTCAAGTAGTCATTTTTTAGCGCATCGTAAAAATTGGTTAGCTCATTTAAGGCTCTCATCCTGACAGCAATGTAGTTAGCCAGTTTTTCTTTAGCATTATTCCCACTATCTATTGCTTTGATCAGTTCACCTCTTAGTATTTGAAATTCTTTATCAATAACCCCCTGGAATAACTCTTCTTTACTTTTAAAATGGTAGTAAACAGAGCCTTTGGCTTTGTGGGCAGCACGCGCAATTTCATCAACAGTTGTTTTATGGAAACCAAATTTGCTGAATATAGTAGCTGCTACATTTAAAATTTTGTCTCTTGTTTCATCAATTTTCATATCTGCTCACTTTGACTATTTTAGTTTAATAGTATTAATATAATGTTTTTTTTAGATTCTACCTTAAAAGTAGTATTTTTTTACTTTTCTTTGATACCATAAAATTATTTTTGATTTCAAGAGTGTAAATATAAAAACCGGAATTAAGATCACTTCCTGAATTGTCCGTCCCATCCCAAATAACAGAATAGTCGCCAGCTTTTAATTCGTCATCCACAAGCTTTCTGATTTCTTCACCTAAACAATTATAAACTGTAAGTGAAACTTTACTGTTTATCGGTAGCTGATAGCCAATAACTGTTTGTGAACAAAACGGATTCGGATAGTTCTGAATTAAAACTGAATTATTTGCAGCAATTAAGTTAAGTCCATGATCCTTAACTGCGGTCATAATGGAATCTAACTGGATATCCAACTGGGTCAGGGAGCCATAAGGAACAAAGACATCATTAACAGTTACTGTGCTGTATCCTTCCCTGGAGAATTCAACAGAATAGATTCCCGGTATGAGCAATCTGAAATACCTGCCGTAAAGTTCATCGCTTGTCCTGGGGGTTAAAACAGGGTCATAAATTTCGAGGATTTTGACGGTAGCTGAAAGTGGTTCACCGGTTGAAGCATCCGTAATATGGCCAGTCAGACCAGGTCCGGAAACCCTGTCTAACAGGTGCAATGCACCGTTGATATTATCCTGTGCAATTTGAGCACCATCCGGCCCGGGTGGAACAAATTCAGGTGCAGTTTCAACCGTGAATTCCAGTGTTCCTGCAACTGCGTACATCCAGCAACGGCTAAAACCATTGGTGCAGTTTGAAGGGGTTGGGTCATAATAGCCACCACCTGAAAACTTAGGAATACCGGCAGCAATGCTATTAGCTATATGAATAATTAGCTGCTGGTCAGGTGCCGGTGGCACATCACTCCATGAATAGATGACTATTTCTCCATGGGAATGATAACTGATAGAAAGAACAAACTTCTGAGATAAAGCGAGATTACGCTTAGCCTGTGCTTCATTTTCTGAAAACGGTGCAGGGCCTCGGTATGTCCAACTTGACGGATCACCACTACCGCCGATAGACCAGTTAAAATCATAATTTCTATTAATATCAACCCCGTCATAATCCGGATCGAATATTCCATTTTGATTATTATCCCGTTGGTTTTTCCTCCACCAGGGATCGCTCAGATTTTCTTCTATAATATATTTCCAGCCATCAGGATTTAATATAGGAATAATCCAAATCTCTGTGTTATCAATCCAATTTGTAATATTTGTATCTACATTATAGTTCGTAAGTAAATATTCCATTATGGCCAGGCAGGTTTCCATACTGACGGGTTCCCTGGCATGATGCAATCCATCATAGAGAATGGCTGGTTCGTCCTCTTCAACATCAGGATTATCTGAAATTTTCATGGCCGGAATAGCAAGCCCTAATTCATGGCTGACCCCAATAGTGTCCAGTTTGGTGATGTCAGGAAAGACATTAGCCAGTGAATCCATCAGAATCAATACTTCTGCATAGGTGTGATATTCGGGGTCCACAAGATTTGACCTGTCGGGAAAAGCTTTAACTTCAGAAAAAAAACCTCTACGTTTTATTTCATCCAATTCTGATCGTGTAACTATAACTTCTGCAAATCCATCAATTTTGGAAGTTGCAAAATCAAGGGCCAGATCATCCAACCTTTGTAAATCCGCCTTATCTTCTAAATATATATGAACAAGCATTCTTTGGCCTGTTTCAATTTGAGATGATACTTCAACAATTAATACAAGTAAAGTAAAAAGTGTCGCTGCGATTTTATAATTAACTCTCATATTGTATTATGGATTTAGAAAAATTTTTGATACAGTTTGTTTCTTTTAACAAAATAATCCGGAGGAACATATTCCTCAAATAGGAGTACAACTTTGCTTTGATCAGTTCACCTCTTAGCATTTGAAATTTTTCATCAACAACCCCCTGGAACAATTCTTCTTTGCTTTTAAAATGATAGTAAACAGAACCTTTTGCTTTGTGGGCAGCACGGGCAATTTCATCAACAGTTGTTTTATGGAAACCAAATTTGCTGAATATAGTAGCTGCTACATTTAAAATTTTGTCTTTTGTTTCATCAATTTTCATATCTGTTCAATTTGACTAAAAGTGTTTATTAGTACAAAAGTAATGCTTTTTTAAATAAATACCCTTTTTAATATATTTTTTTAATTATATGTTTAAAGCACCTGCCCGAAGACCTACAGACCGACAAACTTCCTTAGTGACTATTTCGGTTTGAACAGTGCCACCCATTTCGGTTTATCAGTGCCATTTTTAAAG
>JAOZKQ010000302.1 GCA_029935275.1 Bacteroidales bacterium
GCTTGAGCTATAATATCCATATCTGATTTGTTTCCCATTAAAACTTTATGATGGATACAAACTGATTCTTCAGAATAAATCCTGGTACAAACAGGTAAATCAAACCTTGATGGATCAATGTCTTTCCAGTATTGTTCGTTCAAATTATACCGGAAAGGTTTTGTTAAAGGAACATAGAGTGAGCAATTATTTAAAGGTTCATAACTACTGTCAACACCAATGCCAATTTCACTTTCAAGAGCTTTTCTAAACTTTTCTACTGGAAGGCCTTTGAATTCATCCTTGTTGTACCGGAAAGAAAAATTAAAATATGCCTCCTTTGTTTCCCTTTTATCCCGGCGCATAGGAAGGACACCTGGTATTTCAGCCAGGAGGGAGTTCAGGTAAATACCATTTGTATCCCGGTTTTGGTTTTGTTCCGGAAGACGCTTTAAACCTTCAACCAGAACTGCGGCTTGAAATTCTGTAATTCTATAATTGCCAGATTGAATAAAATTTCCATCATCACTGTAAACGCCGGCTCCTTTATCTTTTTCTGAATCGAGGTATTCGTCTCCTTCCGGCCTTCTTCCACAGTTTCTTAAGGCGTCTAATTTCTCTGCGAATACAGGATTATTTGTAGTCAGAACTCCCCCTTCGCCGGCAGTTAAATGCTTAGATAATTGAAAACTAAAGCTGCCAATATCCCCTATTGACCCGGCCTTTTTGCCATTCCATTCACCACCGTGCTTATGGGCACAGTCTTCGAGTACAAAAAGATTATGCTTTTTGGCTATGTCCAATATGGCATCCATATCTGCAAATCCACCATATAGATGAACAGGAACGATTACTTTTGTTTTTGGTGTAATTGCTTTTTCAATCTCCTGGGGATCAATACACCAGGTGTCCTCACATACATCAACAAGAACGGGTACAGCATTTACATCGATAATGGTTGCTGCTGTTGCCTGCCATGTTAAGCCCGGCAGAATGACTTCATCACCGTAACCAATCCCCAGGGCTTCAAGAGCGAGTTGAAGTGTAATGGTTCCATTAGCAGCTGAAACGGCATATTTAGTGCCTGTATATTCAGCAAACATTTTGTTGAATTCTACTTCTTTGGGCCCATTGTAAGACCAAACACCACTATTTAATACCTCAATAAGGGCAGTTTCTTCGTTTTTATCCCACACAGGCCATGCTGGCCATGGTTCAGTTTTTGCATCTCTTACCGGATTGCCTCCATTAATTGCTAAATTTTTCATTTCAATTTAAATTTTTGTTCTTCTATGTTCCATCCACTTACTTTTAAGACAGGCTTGTCATTCTTCAAATATTTTATTGGAACGGAAACTTTTATTTTTCTTGTTTCTCCCGGAAGCAGGCTGAAATAATTATCATCCCAGAATACAGGTAAAACAGTATTTCCACTTTTTTCCCCGGAGATATTCAGGTCTATAAAAAATGCCAGTTTTTCTTCAGGGTTGCTAATCTCAACTTCAAGCTTAAGCCTGTCATTGAGCAGTACGACTTGAAATTTCGTATTTAAACGAACAGGTTTTAAATTATTCAGTTGTTTATAATCTGCATATTCACTGGTGGGGGTGTAAAAAGGCCAATCTTCAAATTCTGCCTCATAATCCAGGACATCCTGCGTTGTTGATAACCAGTAAAAATTATTTCCGATTTGATTTTTATGTTGATCAATTAATCTTAAATCAAGAAAATATGTAGGAGTAATGTTTTTAAGATCAGGTAAATTTAAAATCAGAGAGCTTGATTCAGCGGTACAACCAATTTCAACCACCTTATTGAAAACCTCTGTGGAGTTTATATCAAGAATTCGTATTTGTGCCTGATGATTAACAATATCATAAAAATGGTCATTGATCAGATGTATTGACTGACTGCCATAATCATATAAGAGATGCAGAGGTTCACATGCTTTTTTTGTTGCATAAAATGCTCCATTTGGCATAAGATATGAGTCATACAGTTGCCAGTACATATTGGGCAATGCTGAATTAAGCATCCATTGAACAACACCGGTGGCTATTGATTTATTAACCTGAAAAGCCTCAAACATTGGCCTCATTAGTTCGTAATTCAGCAATTGAGCCTTGAAAGCGAAATCGGCTACTCCACTGGCTTTTCCATATCGTTCATCAATTGCTTTAGTAATCCGGTCCAGGGTTTTAAAATCATTTTTACCACAATGATATTCCCATACATCATCCACAGGCCATAAGTGGTCAGCAGGAATCATTTTTTTGATACTTTCCAGGGGTGGAACATTTGCTCCCGGGCAGGTTTCCGTATTAAAACCATATGCACCACCCAGGTGTTTATTTGTAAACCAGTAAATGGGTGGGGTATATGCGTAAGGACCTAACATTTTGACACAGGAAGAACCACTTATTTCACTAATAACTTCCACTTCGGTAATTATTCCCTGTTCGCTCCCAACGCCTCCGGTTGAATTAAGATAAGGTCGTGTTGTGTCGTATTTATTAAATGTTTTGATATACTCTCTTTCTAAATCGGGATGAGGTATCATATCGCTGCCGACATTCCATACAAAAATACTGGGATGATGACGTAACCACAGAATCTGATCTTCCCAGGACTGAGCCATTAGCTCAATTTCATCCGGCTCAATAATCCCACCATACAGAGGGTCTATTGGTTTTCCAAGGTATTGCTCATGCTCCCAGTGACAGGTCCAGCCAGCCATTATCAATATCCCATTTTGATCACATAGATCATACAGTTTATGATCCTTCCCCCAGAAACCTTCCAGACGAATGGAATTCAGATTCATGTGTTTTACATAAGCAATCTGGTTCTCAAGTGATTCATGCGTGTCTTGCAAGAGAAGGTCATCTGTCCAACCTCCACTTTTAATCAGCACTTTTTTCCCATTTATCTTAAAACCACGATGTCCTTCATCGGTTAGATAATCCTCTACTTCACGTATTCCATATGTCAGATCTTGGGAATCAGAAATCTTATTATCAATTTCAAAAGATAATTCAAGCTCATGCAGGTTTGGTTCACCCAGGTTATTAGGCCACCATAACTTTGGATTTGCAATTTTCAATTCAGGAAAATCTGTAAGAGTATATTCTTCAGTTATTTTCCCATTCCCGGGTATGGATACGGATTTCTCTAATATAGATGAACCAATCTTACATTTTAATAATCCTGAAATTTTCTGGTCTGAATAATTATTCAATTCAGCTGATATTTTAAGCTCAGCACTTTTTAAAGTATCCAGGTCAACTTTAGTTTCCACAAAGGGATTATCTATTGATACACCATCGTTAAAATGAAGGCTTACGTCACGGAATATGCCCATATTGTTATCAGGTGGATAAACATTCCAGTCCACATAACCTATGGAGAAATCACCTGGTTTTGGGGGAATAACCTCAATTGCCAGAATATTCCTCCCTGATTTAATCTGGTCGGAAACATTAAGTTTTGTACGGCGAAATGCACCATTTATTGTATTTTTGTCAGCTATCAGCTTTCCGTTAAGCCATACATTAGCTTTATAATTAATGCCATCAAGACTTAAAATAACGGTTTTTTCTGTTTGCTCATCAGATAGGTCAAAGTCAGTGCAATACCACCAGGGAACTTTAAATAATTCCGGTGGGATATTTTCAAGATTTTTGCCAAAATAAGGTTCTTTGTAAATGCCATTTT
>JAOZKQ010000303.1 GCA_029935275.1 Bacteroidales bacterium
GAATTGTTTTGGAATTAGTTTTCGAATTCATATTCCATCTTAAATCTAAAAATGGTTTGGTTACTTCAATAAAACTTTTAGGTACGTATCCTCCTAATCTATTATCCATTTTTTCAGACAAAAGATTTCCATTAGATATTTGATAAGACTTATAAAAATGGTTTATTTCATCTGGCACTTGAAATGGTGGTGTAATAATTAAGAAAAATACACCAGAGACAAAAGAAACAATAAGAAAAAACTCACCTGGTTTAATTGAATTAATTTTTGAAATCACACTTCTGTTATTTATGTCAGATATTATACATTGTTTTATAATGCGAATCAAGGGTTGAACCCACTTTGGGGCTCTTCTTGTACTCGTATGTTTATCCGTGGGTTGCACCCACGGTTATTTATTGTTTAATCCGCCAGCTGGCGGATATAATGTCTGAAGTACATTAATTTTATTAACCCCGTACGAAGCACGGGGAATTCAGTAAAAACACTTGAAACAGCCCTGAAAAGGGTTGGACTATTTGGTATTTGGTTCATAATCAATATCATTCAACTCTTGATTCGCATTTATAATCTTTGATGATATATCAATTTATTGAAACATAAGTCATTTCAAATTCCAGCAAATCACCCTTAAGGATTTCTTCATAAGTAATATATGGTCGGGTTAGTAATTCTCCGTTTAATTTTGCTGATTTAATGTATATGTTTTTGTCAGAAACATTATTTGCCTTAACTGTAAATATATTTCCGTTTGGCAGTCTAAGTTCCACCTGTTCAAATTGCGGGGAACCAAAATAATACCTCCCATCCAAAGGATTAACAGGATAAAACCCAATGGAGCTAAAAACATACCAGGCCGACATCTGACCGCAGTCATCGTTCCCACATAAGCCATTGGGGGCATCGGTATAGAGAGAATCAATAATCTGATTTACCCTGTATTGTGTCTTTTTATCTTTTCCAATAAAATCATATAAATATGCCACATGATGGCTCGGCTCATTTCCATGGGCATATTGTCCTATCCTGCCAACAATATCTTCTGTGTCCTCTCCTAATATTTCGGAAGTTTGATTAAACAGTGAATCCATCATCATTTCAAATCCTTTTTTACCGCCCATCAACTTAATGAGGGTATCCATGTCATGCGGAACAAAAAATGAATATTGCCAGGCATTGGCCTCAACATAATGCGGGTTTCCATATTGTCCAAATCTTGGATGGAAAGGCTCATACCAGGAACCATCACTATTTTTACCCCGCATTAGTTTATACACCGGATCAAACATATTTTTGTAATATCCAGCCCGTTCCATATATTTTTGATAATCCTTTTCTTTACCCAGGTATTGAGCTATCTGAGCAATACACCAGTCATCATAGCTATATTCCAGGGTTTTAGATACGGTTGCACTTTTTTCCAAATCGGTTGGTACAAAATGAAATTTCCTGTAAAAATCCAGGCCTTGCCTGTTAGTGTTTGAGGCATCAATCATTGCCTTATAGGCAAGTTCCTTATCAAAATCCCCGATACCCTTCAAAATTGCGTCAGCAATAACAGGAACTGAGTGATAACCGATCATTGAGCCCCCTTCATTTCCGGCAATCTCCCAGTAGGGCAACATGCCTGTTTGCTTATACTGAGCCAGCATCGAGTGTACGATATTATTATACAAAACGGGCTGCATAATTGCCAGTAAAGGCTGAAGCGCACGAAAAGTATCCCATAATGAGAATACTGTATATTGCTTATAACCTTTAGCTTTTTCCTTATTGTTATTAAAACCCTTGTATTCATCTTTAACATCTGAAAAACGATACGGAGCAAGATATGAATGGTAAAGGGAAGTATAAAAGATTCGCTTCTTTCTTTCATTGGCTGATGTGACTTTGACTTTTGAAAGCTCCTCATTCCACTTTGCACGGGTATCATTTTTAACTTTTTCAAAATCCCATTTATATTTTTCAACGGTTTTCAAATCTACCAGGGCACCATCTATACTACCGGAGGAAAGTCCTAGTTTGAACAGGACCGTTTTCGTCTTCTTTCCATTAAAGCTAAACACTCCCTGCAGCCCTTTACCACTCACTCCGCCTGAAAGCGTTTTTTCCACATTATAAGTCCTGAACTTTTCCGGTGCATCTTTAAACTCCAGGGCAAAGAAGACTTTTTGATGATCAGCCCAGCCTTCGGAAAAGCGGTAACCAACAAAAAGAGTAGGTGTCCGTTGTTCCAGGTAAGTATCTACGGGCCGGCCCCTGTTTATTGCAAAACCCAAATTGAGTATTACATTCACTTCATCATTGGCATTACTAAATGAATACTTATGAAAGCCAACAAACTCCGTTACCGTGAGTTCCACATTAATATCATCATCCAAAAGCTTTACAGAATAATACCCGGGAGAAGCATTTTCAAAATCATGTGAAAATTTTGATCGATATTTCAACAAGATATTTTTCATAAAACGATCCCCTTTCTCCGGATCATAATAATCACTGATATCCAGACCAGTTTCTTCACAATAGACTTTTACAAATTCATCAGTCTGGGTAAAATATTCTTCCTTTATTTCTTTGGTAGTAGGCATAAACGAGATATCAACCAGGTCACCGGCACCTGTTCCACTGAGGTGGGTATGACTAAAGCCTGCAATTGTATTTTCAGGATAATGATAACCGGAACAAAAATAGGGGCCACTTTTCCCATTATCGGGACTAAGTTGTACCATTCCGAATGGATATGCAGCCCCGGGAAAGGTATTTCCATGTCCTTCCAGTTTATTTCCACTTGTGCCAATAAATGGATCTACGTATTTTGCCAAGTCATTCTCTTGTTGTTTACTACAGGATAATGTTCCGGCAAGGATCACTAAAATTAAGATTTTACAATATATTGATTTCATTATTTAGTTTTACTAATGTTTCCCACATCGAATTAAGTTGGAGTAATAAATCATACATGTATTTATCCTAATGCCGGATGGGCACTTACTTTTTTGCTTCAGCCAAAAAAAGTAAGCAAAAAAGGCCGCCGCTGAGGAAAAAATTGCTAAAAATCTATTCTTTTCACTAAAAGAAAATAACTCACCCGATTTAAGTTTTTGTGGCTTTTGGTATCCAAAAGCTTACAAAACTATTATCGGGATCAAACAGATTTTCTTTTTTAACGCTCCACTTAAAGATTTTTTTAACGCATTTTTTCCAAGGCGGAAATATATTAACTTTTTTGGTTATAGTGTAAAAGTTATTTATATCTGTGAAATCTCTCATTCTTTATTCAATAAATTGTATTTCATTCATAGCTGAGCTATTTTAACTTACTGGGAATATGCAAATTAACAAATATAGAAAATCCCACACTTTTTGATCATCAATAATTCATTAAACATGGGAAATGTTTGTAGTTTTATATGTTATACCATATCTGCCAGATTACATGCGTATTAGTTTTGACATGATTTTTGTCAAAAATCCCTGCCTCTGCCAAAACGGCTGCGTGCAGGCAGGTCGCCAAAACTTTTTATTCGTTGATTTATTACCCAGGGCTAACACCCCGGGCTAAAAGATTTCACCCCCCTGGGGTTTTTATATTAGTACTATTATAAATTCAATAAGCAATCATTTAATTATTTGGATTGGGTGTCATTTCAAATTCAAGCAAGCCTCCATTTGCAATTTCTGAAT
>JAOZKQ010000304.1 GCA_029935275.1 Bacteroidales bacterium
TCCGGTTCATAAGTAAGGGAAGCATCATTTAACTGAAGTTTTTCCATAGAAGCCCTCAACTCCTCATAGTCATCTGCATCAACGGGATATATACCTGCAAAAACCATGGGTTTAACATCTTCAAAACCTTCCACTATATTGTCACATGGATTTTTAACATGAGTAATCGTATCGCCCACCTTAACTTCAGATGAAGTCTTTATACCTGAAATTATATAACCAACATCCCCTGCACTAAGTTTATTTCTTGGGGATGGTTTCAATTTAAGCACTCCTACTTCATCCGCCAGATATTCTTTTCCTGTGGCCACAAATTTCACATGGTCTCCTTTTTGAATACTCCCGTTCAAAATTCTAAAATAGGCAAAAATACCCCTGAAAGAATTAAAAACAGAATCGAATATCAATGCCTGAAGAGGGGCATTGGGATCGCCTGAAGGAACCGGAATTTTATCAATTATATCCTTCAGAATCCTGTCAATACCCATACCTGTTTTACCACTTGCCTCAATAATGTCCTCCCGGGAACAGCCTAAAAGATCAACAATCTGATCTTTAACTTCTTCCGGCATGGCATTATCAAGATCCATTTTATTCAATACAGGAATAATTTCCAGGTCGTGTTCAATTGCCAGATAAAGATTTGAAATTGTTTGTGCCTGAATTCCCTGTGTAGCATCTACAATCAGCAAGGCTCCCTCACAGGAAGCAATTGAACGGGAAACTTCATATGAAAAATCAACATGACCAGGAGTATCTATAAGGTTTAAAAAATAATGTTGTCCTTCATTTTCATACTCCATTTGAATTGCATGGCTCTTGATCGTTATCCCTCGCTCTCTCTCAAGATCCATACTATCCAGTACCTGATCCTGAAAATCCCGGTCAGAAAGGGTATCCGTTTTCTGGAGCAGCCGATCTGCAATCGTGCTTTTCCCATGATCGATATGTGCTATAATACAAAAGTTGCGAATCTCCCCCATATTTCAATAAAACTATAGCTTTTTTAAAAGCTGATTGCAAAGATATTTAATTCTTGCAAATTAACTGATTCTAATTTTTAAAATGTAATACCTGGATTCAAGGCTTGAACCAACTTCATGGTTATTCTTGTATCCAAATGTTTATCCATGGTTTACAACCATGGTTATTTTTAATATTCTAAATCCTCAAAATCCAATTCCACATAAGAAACTTGTTTGTATTTCTGAGGAATTGAAAATTCAGAAGGTTTTAAATCCTTTTGTTTAACCTTAACGACCTCCGTAATAAGTTTCACTCCAAACGTATATTCAATAGTCCTCATCAACAAGCCTGTTTGCAAGACCTGCAAATAAGCACTACCTGAATGATAATCCATTTCCCCACTACCTGGATAAATCTTTTTTAAAAGCTCTTTGTATCTAAGCATATCAAACTCCCTGGTTACCGGAACTTCAGGAGAAATCCAAAATTCTTCTTTAAGATCCATATTTACATAAAGAGCATACCGGGTACTAATATGGCCTGCAATTTTTTCCTTTTTGCCGGTATTTACCAGCAAGGCATCAATCTGACTATTTATTTTGTTTGGATCCTTATCATTTATCTGTTCCAGGTAATATTTCCTTAGCATATCCCGCTTTTCAACCGGCACATCTTTCAGCTTCTCATCCAGGGAATTTTCCAGTGATAGCCGGATCTCATGCTTTAATTCTTCCGGAGAGCCTTTCCAGTAAACTGATTGTCCGGGAATTATAATTAAAATAGTATTACTGTTCAGATCAAATATGGTTTCAACTTCGCCATCTACAAGCTTCAGCTTTTGATCTGAAATATAATACACAACACTGAATTTCTCTTTGGAACCTGTCTCATAACTTTGTTCATGAATAATCCAGCCTCCATAGGCATTACTACCAAACAACAGAAGAAAAAAACACGTGGTACCAATAATTAATTTTCTCATCATCGCTGAATCATCAATGTTAATAAGCCAAATTATTTATTATTTAATTAAAAGCTTCAATCTCAGAAAAGATTACAATATCAGTACAAATGTAACATTTCTGTAAAAAAGGTTTATGGGTGTACAAAAAAATCCCCGTAAAAACGGGGATTTTTTTAATATTATATCCTGGGAATCCTACATCATTCCACCCATTCCTCCCATTCCAGGAGCACCTCCACCACCCATTGGTGGCATTGGATTTTCTTCTTCTTCATCTGTAATTACACACTCAGTTGTTAAGAGCATTCCTGCAATAGAAGCAGCATTCTCAATCGCTACCCTAACAACTTTGGTAGGATCAATAACACCCGCAACAAAAAGATCTTCATATTTATCAATCCGTGCATTATAGCCAAAGTCTTTCTTGCCTTCCTTAATTCTCTGAACAACAATAGATCCTTCTACACCTGCATTCTCAGCAATCTGACGAACCGGCTCTTCCAATGCGCGCTTAATTATCTGAACACCAGTATTTTGATCTTCATTTTCTCCTTTTATTTTTTCAAGCACCTTAATTGCCCTGATCAGGGCTACACCACCACCAGCGATAATTCCTTCTTCAACTGCAGCACGGGTTGCACTTAAGGCATCATCCACACGGTCTTTTTTCTCTTTCATTTCAATCTCTGAAGCAGCACCAATATATAACACAGCAACACCTCCTGATAATTTGGCCAGTCTCTCCTGTAGCTTTTCCTTATCATAATCAGATGTAGTTGTTTCAATTTGTTTTTTGATCTGGGCAACCCTTGCCGTTATATTTTCCTCAGAACCGCCTCCATTAACAATGGTTGTATTTTCTTTATCAATAACTATTTTTTCTGTTTCCCCTAACATTTCCAAACTGGTACTTTCCAGCTTCAATCCTTTTTCATCAGAAATAACGGTTCCACCTGTAAGAATAGCAATATCCTCCAGCATTTCTTTTCTCCTGTCACCAAAACCCGGTGCTTTAACTGCAGCAATTTTCAATGAACCACGCAATTTATTTACAACTAATGTTGCAAGTGCCTCACCGTCAATATCTTCAGAAATAATAACTAATGGCCTTCCAGCCTGGGATGTAGCTTCAAGAATAGGAAGAAGGTCTTTCATTGTTGAGATCTTCTTGTCATGCAATAATATATAAGGCTGTTCCAGAACAGCTTCCATTTTATCAGCATCCGTAATAAAATATGGAGAAATGTATCCCCTGTCAAACTGCATTCCTTCAACAACCTCAACTTTGGTTTCTGTACCTTTTGCTTCTTCCACTGTAATCACGCCTTCACTTTTCACTTTCTCCATTGCTTCAGCAATCAGTTTTCCGATAGCCATATCATTGTTTGCTGAAACCCTGGCGATCTGCTCAATCCGATCTATGCTGGTTCCAACAGTCCTTGTTTGTTCTTCAAGATTCTTAACCACTTCTTTTACAGCCAGGTCAATACCTCTTTTTAAATCCATTGGATTTGCTCCGGCAGTTACGTTTTTTAAACCAACCCTGATGATTGCCTGTGCCAATATGGTAGCTGTAGTAGTACCATCACCGGCATCATCGGCTGTTTTTGATGCAACTTCTTTTACCATTTGGGCACCCATGTTCTCGAATGCATTAGAAAGTTCAATTTCCTTTGCAACAGTTACACCATCTTTAGTAATTTGTGGAGCACCAAATTTTTTATCAATAATAACATTACGACCTTTTGGCCCCA
>JAOZKQ010000305.1 GCA_029935275.1 Bacteroidales bacterium
GCTTCTCCCACTCCTGGAAAAATTACCCTGTCAGCATGTCTTATTTTCTCCGGATTACTGGATAATTCCGGTTTATAACCTAATCTTTTTAATGCAAACCTGAGTGACTGGATATTCCCTGCTCCATAATCAATAATAACTATTTTCATCATAAACTCCCTTTCGTAGATGGTAACTGCATATAATCCAGGTCTCTTTTTATGGCTGCTTTAATAGCTTTTGCGAAGGCTTTAAATATTGCTTCGATCTTGTGATGCTCATTTTCACCTTCTGCTTTTATGTTAAGGTTGCACTTCGCACTATCCGAAAATGATTTGAAAAAGTGAAAAAACATCTCTGTTGGCATGCTGCCAATCATTTCCCGATTAAAATCAGCCTTCCATACCAGCCAGTTTCGTCCACCGAAATCTATAGCCACCTGGGCCAGGCAGTCATCCATCGGGAGACTGAAACCATACCTCTCAATTCCCAGCTTATCACCCAGGGTCCTACTAAATGCTTCCCCCAGGACTATAGCAACATCTTCAATGGTATGATGTTCATCTACCTCCAGATCTCCTTTCACCTCCAGCACCAGATCAAGTCTGCCATGTCTGGCTAACTGATCCAGCATATGATCAAAAAAGGCTATTCCTGTTGAGATAGAACTCTTCCCGCTTCCGTCAAGGTTTAAATCAAGGTTAATATTTGTTTCCCTTGTTAGCCTTGTAATATTAGTTCTTCGTTCTTTCAGTTTCAAAAATATGTATATATCTTTCCATGAATTAGTTGCAAGAACAATAATATCCAAATTATTATCTGGACCATTATCTTTTTCTATAAAAATGCCTTTTGCCCCCAGGTTCATTGCCAGTTCCATATCCGTTGCCCGGTCACCTATTACATAAGAATTATTCAGATCGTACTCACCAGACAGATATTTAGTAAACATAGCTGTACCAGGTTTGCGGAAAGGTGAATTTTCTACCGGCATACTTCGGTCTATCAAGATATCATCAAAGACTACACCTTCATTTTCAAAGCTTTTTAGGATGAATTTATGAACCGGCCAGAAATCTTCCTCCGGAAAAGAAGAAGTCCCAAGTCCATCCTGATTGCTAACCATAACCAGTTCAAAATCCAATTCTTCAGCAATGCGTGAAAGATAAGAGAAAACCTGAGGATAAAATCCCAGCTTTTCAAAACTATCAAGCTGATAATCAAGAGGTGGCTCCATCACCAATGTGCCATCACGGTCTATAAAAAGTACTTTTCGCATGTATTTATAATTTTTATCTTTTTTATTTTTCCATTAACTTAAATAATCTTAATAATCTGCCATTCTCCTCCGGGGTCCCAACTGAGATTCTTAAACAATTTTCACATAAAGGCTCATTTGAACGATCTCTCACTACTACACCATTAGTCAAAAGACTTTTATAACGATCCCCGGCATTTGTTACTTTAATTAACCAAAAATTTGCATCTGAAGGATAAACCTTTTTAACAAAAGACAGCTGCTCAAAAGCTAATTTCAGATTTTCTTTTTCTTTCAAAATAACTTCCAGGTTTTTACTAAATCCCCCCTTATCTTCAAGGGCATTTATAGCGAAATCCTGTGTAAGCTTGCTCACATTGTAGGGAGGCTTTATTTTGTTAAGTACAGGGATAATATCTAGTGATGCAAAACACATTCCCAGTCGGATTCCTGCCATGCCCCAGGCCTTTGACAAGGTCTGTGTCACTATTAGCTGTGGATATCTTTCCAAATAATTAATCCATGATTGCTTTGAGGAAAAATCCACGTAAGCCTCATCTATTACAAGCAAACAACTTAACTTATCCAGCAATTCCAGAATTGCACCCTCTTCAAAGGCATTTCCGGTTGGGTTATTCGGAGAAGCCAAAAACACAGCTTTTGTATTTTCATCAATAAGAGAAATAATTCTCTCAGTATTCAGGGTGAAATCCTTGTTTAGGTATGCTTTTTTTACTTCCAGGTTATTTATACTTGCCAGCACTTCATACATACCATAAGTTGGTGGGGCAATAATCACATTATCCTTTCCCGGTTCACAAAATGCCCTGAAAATCAAATCTAAGACCTCATCACTACCATTGCCCAACAGCATCCTGTCAGGTGAAATACCTTTTTGTTTAGATAGTACATCTTTTAACCGGGTTTGATTGGGGTCAGGATACCTGTTTAGCCCGTCACCAAAAGGATTTTCATTTGCATCAAGATATACTTCGGCTTTTTCTTTAAAATCATCCCTGGCCGAAGAGTAAGGTTTCAGCTTTTGAACATTAGGTCTTATTAGCTTTTCAATATTCATTTTATTTTGAACTTTTTTTCAATAAATCATTTAACCGGATACTTACCGCATTCCTGTGTCCTATAAGACCTTCTTCCTCAGCCATTAGCTCAATAGATTTACCTATTTTCAATATCCCTTCGGGTGATATTTTCTGGAAAGTGATCTTCTTTGTAAATGCATCCATATTCAACCCGCTATAAACCCTGGCAAAACCTCCCGTAGGTAAAGTATGGTTTGTACCCGATGCATAATCACCTGCACTCTCAGGAGTATAGTTTCCAATAAAAACAGAACCTGCATTTTGAATGTTCTGAAGAAAATATTCCTCATTACTAACTACCAGAATAAAATGCTCAGGCGCATACAGGTTAATAAATTCTATCATTTCCTGCTTGTCTGACATCAATATCAATTTTGAATTCTTAAGCGCTCTCCGTGCTATTTCTTCGCGTGGTAACATTTGTACTTGTTTTTCCAGCTCCCTTTCAACTTCAATTATTAAATCAAGGGTATCAGTAATGAAAACAACCTGGCTATCCTCTCCGTGCTCTGCCTGTGAAAGAAGGTCAGATGCAATATAAGACGGCTTAGCTGATATATCAGCAAGCACCAATAATTCAGAGGGTCCGGCCGGCATATCAATGGCTGTTCCCAGGGTCTGTGCATATTGCTTTGCAGCCGTTACATACTGATTACCAGGACCAAACAGTTTATAAACTGAGGAAATAGTTTCTGTACCATAAGTCATAGAGGCAATTGCCTGAATACCCCCTACTTTAAATATCTTTTTAACTCCACACAATTTTGCAGCATATAATATTGCGGGATGGATCTCCCCATTTTTATCCGGAGGAGTACATAAAACAATATCTTCACAACCGGCAATTTGTGCCGGTACAGCTAACATCAAAACGGTAGAAAACAAAGGGGCTGTGCCACCTGGAACATAGAGCCCTACTTTTTGTATCGGCCTTATTTCCTGCCAGCATACCACCCCCTCAGTAGTTTCTACAGGCAATTTTTCATCCATTTGTGAACAGTGAAATATTTCAATATTATTCTTTGCCAGCTTGATGGCATTTTTCAAATTACCTGACAACTTTAATTCAGCGTTTTCCAGTTCCTTTCCTGAAACACGAATATCTGACAGGCTTACTTTATCAAATTTTTCAATATAATCCAATAAAGCCTTATCCCCTTCTGATTTTATGTCTTCAAAAACCTGCCTGACAAGTGTTAACAGCTTATCCTGTTTAAGAACCGGTCTTTGACAAATAGCAGTCCAGGAACTTTTTTCCGGTTTTATAATTCTTCTCATTTTTTTCTTTTTAAATAGTGGTTCTAAGAAAACTATCTATTTTTAAGTGGCTTTTTAGAAAATGT
>JAOZKQ010000306.1 GCA_029935275.1 Bacteroidales bacterium
CCATTTTTACCTCCCAGTTCATTCAAATAAGTAAATAATTCAAGAGGGTTTGTCTTCTCAATGTTTTCCGATTTATTAATTACCTTAATAGGAATACCATCCTTAAAATGGATTTCAATTTTGGTTTCCTTGTCAGGGGCATCCTGGGGTAGAACCATTTTTGTAAGTATGTCCTTCCCTGCTTTATAAGCCGGATCCTCAAGTACACCTGCTTCATGGCTGATATGCATCAGGTTGTCATCTTCACTATAAGGTTTTTTTAATGAGGCCTTAATTGGAATATTTTTTTCTTTCGCATAATTGAACATATCGGTCCTGCCTTTAAAAGTCTGCAGAAATTCTTCATCCTTCCAGGGTGCATACACCTTAATATCCGGTTTAAGAGCATAATATGCCAGTTCAAAACGGACCTGGTCATTTCCTTTTCCGGTAGAACCATGCGATACTATATTTGCTCCCTCTTTACGGGCAATTTGAATTTGTCTTTTTGAGATTAACGGACGGGCTACTGCGGTTCCGAGCATGTATCTGTTTTCATAGATGGCATTTCCTTTTATGGCCGGGAAAATGTAGTCAGTAACCAACTCTTCTTTCAGATCTTCAATATAAACTTTAGAAGCACCAATTTTTAATGCCTTTTCTTTAACAGCATCAAAATCGTCATCCTGTCCTACATCTGCAACGTAGGCAATAACCTCGTATCCCTTTTCAATAAGCCATTTAAGTATTACGGAAGTGTCTAAACCTCCACTATAAGCGAGAATTACTTTTTCTTTCTCCATTTTTTCAGATTTTAAAATATTATATTATTAATTGTATTTGTTCTTTTGTTATAATGCCCTTGAGAAGCATGCAAAGATTTTTCCGGGTTTGTTTGATCCGGAAAACAGAAATTAATATGATTTAGGTATTATTGCCTGATCCGGTTTTCAAGTTCAGGAAAAATGAGGATAAGGCGATGCCTGATGTCACTTTCTGTAGTTCCATCCCTCGGTATAATAAGGATAGTGTCATCTCCGGCAATGGTGCCCGCAAATTCATAAGGTTCGGACATGTCCATTACCATAGCCAGGCTGCTTGCATAACCGGGTACTGTTTTAATAAGTGCCAGTTTCTGGGCAAATTCCAGTCCAATAAATCCATTGGAAACGAATCCTGAGGTACTGTCTTTTATTTTTTCATTTTTTTTATCAACAAGTATGCTGTAAATATATTTCCCATTAATGGCAATTTTTGCAACTTTTAAAAATTTCAGGTCCCTCGAAAGCGTAGCCTGAGTACAAGTGTAATTCTTGTCTTTAAGCAACATAAGTAGCTCTTCCTGATTGTGGATCTCATGTGTGTTGATCAGCTGGCTGATGGTTACAAGTCTCTTTGATTTATTTTTCATAGCGTATAAATATGCATTTGCACTGCAAAAATATGCATTTATAATTTAATTATCCAAATTTTTTGAAATTTTTTGTACTTTTGGCCTAATTTTAATCCAATATGAATATCAAAATTAAGAAAATATTAGTGCTTGGTTCCGGAGCCCTTAAGATTGGGGAAGCAGGAGAATTTGATTATTCCGGTTCGCAGGCTTTAAAAGCACTAAGAGAAGAGGGTATTGAAACCGTATTAATCAATCCTAATATTGCTACGGTTCAAACTTCAGAAAAAATCGCTGATAAAATTTATTTTATCCCTGTTACTCCCGATTTTGTTGAACAGGTTATTCAAAAAGAAAAGCCTGAAGGAATTTTGCTTGCTTTTGGTGGACAAACTGCCCTGAATTGTGGAATTGAGATGTATGAGCAGGGAATGTTTGAGAAGTATGCCCTGAAGGTTTTGGGTACTCCTATTCAGGCGATTATGGATACAGAGGACAGGGAGTTTTTTGTTAAAAAACTGGATGAGATTGATGTAAAAACACCGAAAAGTATTGCAGTAAATGATGTAAGTGCCGCATTGAATGCCGCAGAAGAAATAGGCTTTCCTATTATTATCAGAGCTGCTTATACACTGGGTGGACAAGGTAGCGGCTTCGCTTCCAATATGAATGAATTGGAAGTGATGGCTTCAAAAGCATTTACATACACTACCCAGATACTTGTGGAAGAATCTTTAAAAGGATGGAAAGAAGTAGAGTATGAGGTTGTTAGAGATAAATATGATAATTGCATCACGGTTTGTAATATGGAAAATTTTGATCCGCTGGGGATTCACACCGGAGAAAGCATTGTGGTGGCTCCATCCCAAACGCTCACAAATAGTGAATATCATAAATTAAGGGAACTATCTCTTAAGATAATTCGTCATATTGGTGTAGTCGGTGAATGCAATGTTCAATATGCATTAGATCCTAACTCTGAGGATTATCGTGTTATTGAGGTAAATGCCCGTTTGTCCAGGTCAAGTGCATTGGCCTCTAAGGCAACCGGCTACCCACTTGCATTTGTGGCAGCTAAATTGGCGCTTGGCTATGGGCTGCATCAATTAAAAAATTCAGTTACCCAGACAACTACAGCCTGTTTTGAACCTTCCCTGGATTATATTGTTTGTAAGATTCCCCGCTGGGATTTGAATAAGTTTAAAGGAGTTTCACACCTCATTGGCAGTAGTATGAAAAGTGTTGGAGAGGTGATGGCAATAGGCCGTACTTTTGAAGAGGCTATTCAAAAGGGTTTACGGATGATAGGGCAGGGGATGCATGGTTTTATTGGGAACAGAGACCTTTCATTTGACAATCTGGATAAAGAATTAGCAGAACCTACCGATATGCGGATCTTTGTCATTGCAGTAGCAATGGAAAATGGATATAGCGTGGAAAAAATCCATGATCTTACTAAAATTGATAAGTGGTTTTTATATAAATTAGAAAATATTGTAAAACTCAGGGATAAACTATCTGTGCATAAAAATATTGAGGCTGTTCCCCATGAAGATTTATTAAAAGCTAAAATTTTTGGTTTTTCTGATTTTCAACTTGCCCGGTACATTTTAGATTCTTCAATAGAGCATATTGAGGCCGACCTTTTAAAAGTAAGGGTTTTCCGTAAAAAGATTGGTATCATTCCTTATGTAAAACAGATTGATACTTTGGCAGCTGAATATCCTGCTCAAACCAATTATCTGTACCTTACATATAGCGGGAGTGAACATGATATTGATTTTAAAGAAAGTGATTCCATAGTAGTTCTTGGGTCAGGTGCGTACAGGATTGGCAGTAGTGTTGAATTTGACTGGTGTACGGTTAATGCATTAGATACAGTTAAGAAAGAAGGATACCGGTCGGTAATGATTAACTTCAACCCGGAAACCGTTAGTACAGACTATGATATTAGCGATCGCCTTTACTTTGATGAGCTTTCTTTCGAGAGGGTGATGGATATTTTGGATCTTGAAAATCCTCATGGAGTCATAGTTTCTATGGGTGGTCAAATTCCCAATAATCTGGCCATGAGGCTACATAAGCAGGATGTGCATATACTTGGCACCTCTCCGCTTTCCATTGATAATGCTGAGAACCGGCATAAATTCTCCATGATGCTGGATAAAATTGGAGTTGACCAACCTCGTTGGAAAGAACTGACAAAGGTGAAAGATATTCATGATTTTGTTGATCGTATAGGATTTCCTGTGTTGATCAGGCCTTCTTATGTATTATCAGGTGCTGCCATGAATGTGGTTTCAAATG
>JAOZKQ010000307.1 GCA_029935275.1 Bacteroidales bacterium
TTATGCAGTGCCGCGAAGCGATTATATTCATCCTTTATATGGTTTGGAAGGTGAACTATCCATAAAGATCGATTACGCCAAATTTGAAGGTGACTGCAAATGGGATGGTCTTAAAGGATATATTACTAATACTAGACTAAAGGGGGAACAGGTTATAGATAGCTACAACAACTTGTGGAAAACCGAAAAAGCATTCAGAATATCAAAAACTGATCTGAAAATCAGGCCTATATATCACAGGTTAAGAGAAAGGATCGAAGCTCATATCTGTATCTCATTTGTTTCCTATGTACTATTCAAAGATCTAGAACGGATATTGCTACAAACCAGTAATATATCAATCAATAAAGCCATTAAGACAATCAATAAAATGTATGAAATCATTGCTCCATTACCAGGGGATAGGTTCCGCTCAATCAAGCTGAAAAACAATGAGACGCAACAGCAAATTATCGATTTGATCGAAACCAATTACTGAAATGGGTGTCTTTTTCGGAAAACAGGAGTGAAGAACAGCTTCGGCATTGTTTATGCAACGCACCGATTTTATCTTATAAAGGAAAATGACCCTACCTTATCCCTGTTAAATCCGGTTATTATAAGTGATGTGTCACCATCGAAATAAAGCAATGATTCTATCATTCCCTGAAGCATTAATCCGCTTTGTGAAGGAGACTTTAATTCACTTAATGGCTGATCATCCTTACTCAGTAAAATTAGTCCCTTATTTGCATCAAAGTAGCCGGTACTAACATCATAGGTATAGTCATTTCCGGCTAATATCACATCAGGAAAGCTGTCATTGTTAAAATCACGTACAATCATTTTCTTTATGGGAGATACCTGAGCAGCTAATGGCAATTTCTCCCACTCGAATTTATCTTCTTTATTCCACAAAATATAGCTTGAGGTAGTATTGGTATAAAAAGTATATTCGATTCTGTTCATCATGGCAGAGTCAAGAACAGCTTCAAAAGGCGCATAACTAAAAGATGCATAATTATTAAATCTTTCCATAAAATAAGCGGATTGGCCGCAAAGTTCGTCGAGATAATTGATTGGATATTCTGTCATCACATCATTTTGATCTTTCCAGTATCCGGTTGGTATGGGGTCTAAGGTGCCATTCAAATCCAGATCCAGGGCATATAATCTCAGCGGATATTGATTGCTGACAGTAAACCGATGATTTTCTCCAAGGTTCCCTAAAATGTAATCATCATCTCCATCCTGATCAAAATCTCCGGCGGTGATCGAATACCAAATTCCATGCATGGATTCAATTTCAGGCAATTCCTGACTTTTTAGTCTTTCTCCCTTTAAATTCTTTATAATAAAAACAGAATTCCACTCCCGGGCAATTAGAAGGTCTTCCCATCCGTCACCATCATAGTCACTCCAAACAGCATCAGTTACCATACCCAGGTTAAAATTCATTGTACTCTTCTGGTTAAACTGTCCCTTATCATTTATTAATATCCAGGAATCATTTGCAAATGGGAACATCCCAACTTTTATTCTGGCTCCAATAAAGAGGTCCATATCTCCATCGTGATCAAAATCAAATGGTCTTACCACCGAGGCTGGAAATGGAGGCAGGGGGAGCTCTGTTCTGGTAAATGAACCATTGTTGTTTTCATAAAGGTAATGAATGTACTTTTCTTCCCTGTTTCCATAGCCACCTGCTAAGGCAATGATATCATTGTCCCCATCCTGATCAATATCAATGATTGCAAAGTTTGATTCAGAAGATCCTTTCAGATCGGTTAAACCATCAATTTCTGTTTCTGTAAATTTATTTCCATTTCGTAAAAAAGCCCTGGTAGGTAACAGGCTTGTAGCACCTATAATAATATCGTCCTTACCATCATTATTAAGATCTCCCTTTTGCATACGGGGTCCGATTTGAGAAAACTTGTGAGGGATTGTTTTTTGAATATAATAGAAATCTATGAAATCGGTTTGCTTGTGAGTATAATTTATCACGCTATCCACTCTTGAAAACATGTATTCAGGGTTTATTGAATTTTGAAGACCCTCATTGGATGCAATTGAGTTTTTTTCATCTATTTCAATAAGTTGATTGGCCTGGATATTTTTTACATACGAGACATAAGCACTCGACGGCCAGCTTACTTTAATTGAATCAACTAAGATATTTTCCCCCAGACCAAAATGGACATTCGGATCAACAGAAGAAATATACCCTCTTGATAAAAAGTGCTCCTGAAATTGATAGTTACCCCCACTCCATAATTCTACTTTTGCGCCAAAAGCAGAAGTGTTATTCTCTTTTCCAATCAGTTTGACTTTAATGAAATTACTGTTTTCCTTAGCATTTTCAATAGTTGTATTTTTGTATATGAAGGCTTCGTCATTCAGATTATTCACAACATAATCGAGATCCCCATCGTTATCCAGGTCTGCAAAAGCAGCTCCATAAGAATATGAAGGAACTTCATCAAACCATTCCTGGGACCTTTTGATAAATTTAAAATCTCCAACATTTTCAAACGCGTTGTTACCGACTTTCACTGCAGGGGCTTTATTCATCAAATGTTGATCAGATGCGACAAAATTCCCTACCTCAGCTTTATATTTTGTCCAATCCTTGTCTGTCAGGTCCTTTGGAAAACCATTTGTTATAAGCAGATCTTTATCACCATCATTATCATAATCAGCGAATAAAGGAGACCAGCTCCAGTTAGTCTGGTAAATACCCATCATTTGACCTACTTCACTGTAGGGAATCATCTCACCATTTACAAAACCATTATGCTGATGCAGCATATTTCTCAGATATTGATGCTCATATCCATATTTTGCATCATTAAGGTAATAAAGATAAGCAAAGCCATTGATGGTTTGCTTTTTCTTATAGTAGTATTCGGGCATCATATCGAGTGTGAACATATCCGGATATCCATCGTTATTAATATCTGCCATATCATTTCCCATTGATGATTTGCTCTGGTAAGACATATAAGTAGCAATCTCATTTCTGAAGGTGCCATCACCCTGATTTATATATAACAAATCGTTGGATATGTAATCATTAGATACATAAATGTCAGGGTATCCGTCTTTATTCACATCACCCAGTGCCAGTCCAAGTCCAAAACCCTCATAGATTATTCCTGCCTCAATTGTTACATTGCTGAAAGTACCATCACCGTTGTTTCTGTACAGGTCATCATTGCTAACAGCAGTTCCATTGCTGACTTTTGGCCTGTAACTGGCGGATAACCTGTCGTTAACAAAATTATTCATTAAATAAAGGTCTAAATCCCCATCTCTGTCATAATCAAAAAATGCAGCATGAACAGAATAGCTGTCATCTGCAATACCATAGGCCTCTGCCATTTCTTTGAAAGCAAGCTGGCCATCATCCTGAAGGCCCTGGTTTATATAGAACCTGTTTTTTCTTTTTTCAGATATGTTATAGGCAGTGCATGTGAAATAAATGTCTTTCCATCCATCGTTGTTTATATCAACGAAGGTAACACCGCTGTACCATTGCCCGTTGTCCAAACCTTCAAACCTTGAAGAAATATCAGTAAATTTAAAATTACCTTCATTAAGATATACCCTGGGTGATACTTGATTTGCAGTGAAAATGATATCCTGTCTGCCATCATTATTGAGATCTACTATTCCTACTCCGG
>JAOZKQ010000308.1 GCA_029935275.1 Bacteroidales bacterium
TCGTTCAAGATGCAGGATCTTTCACTCCTGTTGAGCAACCGTTTTTTCGACGATAGGCTGGGGGTAATGCTGAGCCTGAACTATGACCGGAAGGACCGGGGCCGGGATGTATTGTCGGCCGGTTACGAGACCCGGGAAAGTTCAACAACAGGTTCCGAAGATATTCTGAATACATATATCCGTTCTGCGAACCTGCAACATAGCCAAAATCTGAATAAACGTTATGGGGCCACCCTCTACACCGATTTCCGGTTAGAAAACGGGAAACTCTTTTACCAGGCATTTTTCAGCCAGCTGAATTCGGAAAATTACAGTTTAAATAACAGCTATAGTAATGCAGCTTCGACGGGTTATTCCTCGAATTACTATTTGGGTTCAACAAAAAACTTTTTGCAGGGCATTGGTGGTGAACATACATTTCTGGGCGCGAAAGTGGACTGGGGTGTTTCCATGTCAGGCAGAAGAAATGAAGTCCCTGAAAGACTCTATTATACTTCCGGGAATGGGGCAGGAATGATTGGTGGTCCGGTTGCCATTGACAGCTCCACAACCATCCCTGAATATCTGGATCTTGCCAACCATTCTTTAGAGTGGATAGAAGCTGGCACCCTTGGCAAAGAGGTTCAATCGGACTATTCGGATGAACTGGCTGCCAGGCTGAATGTGGAAGTGCCCTTTCGCCTGGGCAGTAAAATAGACGGATACTTGAAGTTCGGTGGAAAGGTCCGCGATATGCAGCGGGGTTATGAACGTAATCTTAAAAGATCAAGCTTTAATATTCACTCGGGGGATCAAATAGGCAATGAAGCTATGGAGAGGCTACCTGATTGGAACTGGACAACTACTCCTGCAGGCGAGTTTGGTGGTGCAGTTTTTGTAGCCGAACCGTATGAGCAGGATTTCTCCATGCTGGGTGCTAAGACCTACTACTTACCCGACTTTGACAAGGTGAATGAAGTTGCAGATGTAGTGGATGATCTGCTAAACCCTATGATGTATGCTGATATTGGAGATTATTCAAACAGTGAGCGACTCTATGCCGGCTATATCATGGTGGGAATCGATATTGGATCGTTTATCACATTTACCCCTGGGATCCGGTATGAAAAATATGATTACACCACCACAGCCAAATGGTCTGAATTGGGTGTCGCCTATGGTCCCTATGGGACCCAGGGTTTTATAGAAGATACCACGGCTGGCCATTTCAATGAACAGTTCTTTCCCATGATTCATCTAAAGATCAAACCGTCCAAGTGGTTTGATATCCGCCTGGCGGCTACCAAGACAATGACCCGACCAGGTTTCACACAGATGAGCCCCAGGTATAATAAGGCTGCCTCCCTTGACATAAATAGGGGAGATATCTATCTTATGCCACAGATCAACTATAATTATGACATTTATTTATCATTCTATACAGGCAAGATCGGTCTCTTCACCGTTGGGGCCTTCTACAAGAAGCTGGAGAACCAGGTACTGAACTACACAGTGAGGATTATAGATCCGGAAGAGTTTGGTTTGCCTCCAATTTATAAAAACAAGAATTATACTGCTCCGCAGAACAACCAATGGCCGGGCTATGTGCAGGGACTGGAGTTGGACTGGCAGACGCACTTTTCATACCTGCCCAGGCCTTTCAATGGTATTTTGCTGAACATGAACCTGACCTATATGCAGTCGGAGACCAGGTACCCCTTCTATAGTTTTACAACGATCTATATCGATGAGCCACCTTACAAAATTAGTGAAGGAAAGCAGGATAGCCGGGTCAATAAAATAATCGGGATGCCCGACTTGATTGCAAATGTGGCACTTGGGTATGAACTGGGCGGTTTTTCGGGTAGGATCTCTGCCTATTATCAGGGTTCTACCATCACCACGGCACAGGCCAGCAACAAATCTCTCGATCAGGACAAGGATGAACTACTGAGACTGGATATGCAGCTCTCGCAAAAGTTTAAAAAGGTCCCGGGACTGGTACTCTATCTGAATATAAACAACATAACCAATAATCCGGACCGGAGAATATTAACTTATTACCCAGACAAGCTTGTGCGGCAGGAGATGTATGGTGTCTCCGGTGATGTGGGTATCAGGTACAAATTTTAATTAAATACTATTAATTATATCTAATCTAAGAAAGGAGGTGCTTTTTAAATTACAATTAAACTTGATGATTTTAACATTATTAATTATTTAAATCTTAAAAAAATGAGAAAAATTTTACAATCAATGAAGAAAAACTTGATACTGGCAGCAGGCCTGTTGATGCTGACTGCTAGTATTAGCTTTGCACAAACATCAGTTATTGTTGAACCCGGAATAAATACCATTATTGATGCGATAGCTGCTAATCCAGGTGATACACTCATCCTGCAAAAGGGGGAAATGTATGTAATAGACCAGTCGATACAGGTCACCGCACCTTTGGTAATCAGGGGCGAGGCATACACATTGGAAGATACAGATCCTCCTGCATTGATGAGTATGTATGCAGATCCTGGCGAAGCCGGTGACAAGTTCATGTTCGCCGCTGCGGCAGATCTTCATTTAATAGATCTGGGCTTCATAGGTTTCACTTTTGATGATCAGCAAATTTTTGGCGTCTGTGAAATTAGTGCACCGAATCTTAATATCACCGCTGAGGGTTGTATTGTACAGGCTGTCAACACCTGGATGCAGACCAACAAAGTGCCAGGTACAAACTTCCTCCTCCACGACAATATCCATTATAATATCAGCTATGTTGGCTGGGATAATTGGGGTGGTTTTGGTGGTCCGACGTACAAGGGAGACAGCATTACTAATCACACTTATAACTGTACCTATTTTATTGGTGGCCGTACAATGGCCTCTGCAGGAACTGGTCCAGATGGTGGCCAATACCTGGACCACAACACTTATGTTAATACCTTTGGTGAGACTTTTCACAAGTGTAAAGACAAGAATTTCCACTTAACGAATAGCATTCTGCATAATACACACTTAAGAGGTTATGTGGGCCTGCGTACTGAGAATGCTGGTCAGGATACAATTTGGGCCGGTGACTATGTCAGCTATAAAATTTCTGGTGTTGACTATTATGAAACGGGAGACACACTTAATGGAGATTTTGCCATTTTCCCTCATATACTTGATTCGGTGGGTGGTCCGAGGGAAGTAATTGTGACCAACAACCTGAAGTTTAACGAGCAGCGGGTACTGGACTGGAATGTAGCGAACAATGTTTCCACGCAGCCATTTGTCGCAAATAATGTGTTAGCTTTCGGTGAAAGATATGGCTGGACCATTGAGAATAATTTCATGGATCAGGATAATACTTCATTTGATCCTCAGTTTAAAATGGGCACCCTTCCGGATGGCACTTTTGAGAAGTCCTGGGAACAGAGGATAAATCGCATGATAGCAGGTTCAACTCCTATCGAGGTTGCCTGGCGTCCGGGTGATGAAGAGCAAAAAGATTTTATCTGGCCTTTACCTTTCAATTTCAAACCAGAGGCTGCAGCTCTCCAGACTGCTGGTTCTGATGGCTACCCTCTGGGAGACCTGAACTGGTTCGGTCCAGAAATGGTAGAAGCCTGGGAGAATGGTTGGCCGTTGCCTGTGATTGAGCAACAAGCTGAGTCAGTGGAGCTAAAACTTAAGAACTATCCCAATCCAT
>JAOZKQ010000309.1 GCA_029935275.1 Bacteroidales bacterium
AGAGCCTCTTTGCCTATGTAGTTTCCTACTATGGCACTATCAACAATGTTGTACAATTGCTGGAAAATATTGCCCAATAGCATGGGCACAGCAAAATTAAAAATAAGTTTTCCTTCCTTCCCTACAGTAAGATCTTTCATTCAAAGTATTTATTCCAGCACGAAAATGATGATTTTTTTCCGGTCTTCAAAAAATCAGGTTAATATCTTTTCATTTTGCAGATTGTGGACGGCAAAGAATTCAGTTGGAGATTTAGATGAATATTTTTATAAAATCCCCAAAATGTATTATATTTTAATGTAAACGTTTAATTTCAACAGTAAAATGTCGGAGTATTGGTGCTTCTTTAATAATGCTGACCCCTCTTGTCAGCTTTTCCCTGCGCTCATAGATGTTTGATAAAGCAGCAGCTACCACATCCATATGATTGTTGGAATATACTCTTCGGGGAATTGCCAGTCTTACCATTTCCAGTTTGGGATATCTGTTTTCTTTTGTTTCCGGATCCCGGTCGGCCATAATTGCACCTATTTCCACTGCTCTTACTCCTGCCTCCAGGTAAAGCTCAATTGCCAGGGTTTGTGCAGGAAATTCTTCTTTTGGGATTTGTTTAAGAAATTTACTTGCATTAACAAAAATGGCATGGCCACCATAGGGTTTTTGTATAGGGATACCATATTCTTTAAGTTTCTCTCCTAAATAGGCAACCTGTGAAATACGGCTTTTTAAATAATCATACTCTGTTACTTCATATAGTCCCTGAGCAAGGGCATTCATATCCCTACCTGCCATTCCTCCATAAGTAATAAAACCTTCAAACATAATATTAAAAACAGTAGCTTTTTCAAACCAGTCTTTCTCTTTAAAAGCAATAAATCCACCAATATTTACAATGCCGTCCTTTTTGCTGCTCATTGTCATTCCATCAGCGTAACTGAACATCTCTTTAACAATTTCCTTAATTGTTTTATTTTGATATCCTTCTTCTCTTTCTTTTATAAAGTAGGCATTTTCAGCAAAACGGGCTGAATCAAAAAACACTCTGGTATTGTGTTTTTTAGCAAGATGATAAACTTTTTTAAGATTATTCATGCTTACCGGCTGGCCACCGATAGTATTACAAGTAAGTGTTACTATGATTACGGGGATCTTCTCCGGGGAGTTTTCTTTAAAAACATTTTTGAGAAGTTCTAAATCAAGGTTACCCTTAAAAGGCTCCAGACTTTCCGTGTCATAAGCCTTTTTCTCAGTACAGTCAATTGCATGGGCTTTACGAAACTCGATGTGACCTTTTGTTGTATCAAAATGAGCATTTCCAGGAATCATATCCCCCTCTTTTATAATTGCGGAGAACAATACATTCTCAGCTGCTCTACCCTGGTGTGTAGGGAGGAAATAATCAAATCCGGTAAGTTCCTTTATAATTTCTTTTAGCTTAAAAAAAGATGATGACCCGGCATAACTTTCATCACCGGTCATCAGAGCACCCCATTGCCGGTCACTCATGGCACCGGTACCTGAATCAGTTAATAAATCAATAAATACCTGGTCACTATGAAGATTAAACAGGTTGTATTTAGCTTTTTGGATCCAGCTTTGTCTTTCATCTTTAGTACTTAACCGGATGTTTTCAATCATTTTTGTTTTAAAAGGTTCTGCGTATGGAATTTTCATTTTATAATTTATTAACAAAAGGAACAATGCCGTTTAAAAGCTTGCATTATGCTTCTTTTAAATATTATTGTAACTGAATTTGAATTAACTTTGTGAGAATTAACGATTGGATTATTATAAGCCGGGAAATATTCAAATATATTAAGTCTGAAAATTAGATTGGTATAAAATTTGAAGATAAGGCTTATTTGTGGTTATCAGCAGGCATAATGATCCCGGTTTTTAATATTTAAAAAACGAAAAAGAGGTAGCGTATAGAGTAATAAGTTTGATTTCATCTGTTTCTCAGAATGTTAGGCAAAGTTAATAAAAAATATGGATTTTAGAAAGATCAATTCTGTAAAATTCTGAAAACAATATTTTTGAGCCACAACGTTAGTTTTAGTAAGTTTGTAGTTTTAAATGAGTCTCAAAAGGGAAAATAGTTATTTACTGTTCAGGATAATACTTATTATTTTAATAAGTGTTGTTGGTGGTTCAGCATATTCTCAGACTGATTCGCTTCTGCTTAATGCCAGGGATACTTTGCTTATTCCTGTTTCCGTGAATGATTCTACTTTAAAGGGCGTACTTATTGTTACTAAACCAATCAGCTTAAATGTTAGTCAGTCTTTAGAGATCCTGAAGAAGTATTATGATGCAAATAAAGACAAACCAGGGATCGATGAAGAACTTCAGAAGGCAATAGAAAGATTAATCCTTTATGTTGAAAACGGGCCAATTGATACAACAGTAGCCTTTCTGGAGAAATATCCTTTTAAAGAGCTTATACCGGGAGTGCAGCCACCTGTAATAGTACAGGATACCTTAGCTCTAATGGATTCAACCCGTTTGAGTTTGGATAAAACTGATTCTTTGGTATTAATAGTTGTAAGTGACAGCTTATTGAATCTAAAAGGCAATCTATTAATAGAAACCAGCCCGGAGGATTCTGTGCAAGTGGATTCCCTTTACCTCAAAGCTTTTCAAAAAGATTCGGTTATGCCAGGAATCGAAAAACTTCCTATAAATCAATATGTGAATGATTCGTTAAGGTCTGCCTTGAGTACCATGTTTGATTATGTTCAGGAGGATTCTACAAGCGTATGGTTACATAATATTGCAGGGGATTCTACACAGATTATAATTCGTAGGGATTCTCTGGAAATAAAACGGTTTTGGCTAAAAAATACTGTGTTGGATTCAGTGGGTATCTGGGTTCAGGCCTATGGTGATGGGAAATTGAAGTTTTTTATTGATGATGATTATTCTATAAGGTTCCGGAAAAGTAAGAAAAAAGTAAACTTTAACTTTGAAAAACTTTCGGTTGATAAAAGTCTTAAAAAGATTCAATTAATAAAAATTGAGCCAAATCCGTGGAGTTTTGATGGTATTGGTGAACTAACAATTTCACAGATTTATCTAAAGAACTGGACAAAAGGTGGGGAAAATTCATTATCAACATTATTTAGAGGTATTGTAAATGCCGATTATAAAAAGGGTATTTATATATGGGATAATTATTTTCGTCTAAAATTGGGATTTATTGCCTTATCCTCGGAGGGGATAAGGAAAAATACAGATACCTGGGAAGCCAGTTCAAATTTTGGAATAAAAGCTTCCAAAAAATGGTACTATAGTTTCAGCTTTAATTTAAAAAGCCAGTTGGCCAGGGGTTATAATTATCCGGATGTTACCACCGTTATTTCATCATTCATGTCACCCGGTAATTTGTACTCTTCATTAGGTTTTGAGTTTAAACCAAAGAAGACTACATCTGTTTTGTTTTCACCTTTAACATACAAAGCAGTTTTTGTAATTGATACAGCAAATGTAGATCAAACACAATATGGAGTTGCTGAGGGTAAAATGGCAAAAAACGAGATTGGATTGTATTTGAAATCACGACACATTTATAAATTTACGGATGATATTATCCTGGAAAACAGGTTGCACTTTTTTACGGATTATAAAGGATTCGACAAAATTGATCTTGATTGGGAAG
>JAOZKQ010000310.1 GCA_029935275.1 Bacteroidales bacterium
TTTGCTTCAATTTTGGATTTAAATGACATTACAAAAAAGAAAATGTAAATTCCTATCAGATTAAACTTAAGGGCCCTCTCAAAAAGATCTTTTGGCTTTGCCCGGAAACCATAGTACCATAATAAAATTGCGGTGAGAGACCCGGGAACGGCTAACTGGTCGAAAACATATTTCAGGGTTTGGGAAAATTTATAAGGTTTTGGTGAATGGCCAAACAGGTGATAGTAGATAGAGGGCCAGCCGTTTTCGTATTGCCAGTATATATGGGGAATCATAAGAATGACAGAGGTAGTCACGATGATCCAGAAAGATTTTCTCTGAAGAAGCTTCAGATTTGAAAGAAGGGTAAAGCCTATTATTAGAATTCCGTGATACTTACTTAATAATAATAAAACAATATTCAGGGCGAGGAATAAACTGTTTGCAAGACTGTCTTGATCCAGATAGCGTTTATATAGCCATAAAAATGAAGCGCTAAAGAATAGCAAGGGAATATCAGGTACCGCAATCATACCTCCTATCTGAAGAATCCCAAGAGAGGCAACAATAATATAATACAATAAGCGGTTTGCCGGTTGTAGGATTTTCTCCATAAAGAAAATGGTGCCGGTGCTGAGAAGTATTACGAAAAATCGGACACCCAGTTCATTAGGAAAAAGAAAATAACCTGCTTTGATAAGCAGGGCGATCATGGGAGGATGGTCAAAATAGCCCCAGGCAAGGTTCCGTGAGTACTCCCAATAATAGGCTTCATCATTCCATAAACCTGTGAACCTGGCCTGGAAAATTGAAACAAACATCCATAAAGAATAAAACAGGAAGCTAATATTTTTAGGCTGGCTGAGGAAAAGTGCAACTTTCCCCTGATTTGACCTTTGCTTTTGCCTGCTTTCTTTCATGCTAATTTAAAAGATTTCTGAAAAAATATATCTGATCATCTGCAAAAGTAGTAAATATAATTACACATTAAATTTTTTGTGAATTCAGGCTTTTAGAATTTATAAATAAAGTTGGCTAAAGTTGTAATATGTTTTATAACATATATTATACGGGTTACTTTTAAGCAAACTTATGAACATATAAGAACATACTTACTTGTTTTTATCTTATTAAAGATCTAAAATATGAAGTTTTTGAGATTTAAATATGGGTATTATTTGCTAATTGCTTTTCTTCTGTTTCCAAAGTTGTTGTATTCTCAAGAGTATTTGTTGAGTACAAAATTGCAGTTGAAAAGTAATTACTGGAAGCAGGTAAAGCAAATGGTCAAATGTAGTAATGGCGATCATGTTTTTGCAGGTACTTTTGAGAAGGACTTAGATATTGGAGGACAGCTCATAAAAACTCAGGGTAAACGTTCCGTTTTCTTATCTGCTACGGATACGGCTGGAAAAATCAAATGGGTGAATACTTTTTATTGTCCTGATTATTCCGGAGTAGTAGGTGTTATGCAAAATATAGATGGATCAATTAATATGATTGGTTGGTTTTATGATAGTTTACAAATTGGGAACATTTTACTTGCTCACACGGGTTCGAAAAATGTATTTATTAGTAGGTTTGATGAAAATGGAAACCCATTAGAAGCAAAAATTGTACTTCCTGATTTCCCTGGAAATTTAAAAGAATCAACAATAGATTCATATGGACAGCTATTTTTGGCCGGGACCTTTAAGAGGAGAATTAAGCTTGGGTCAAATGTTTATGATGCAAAAGGTGGGGAAGATATCTTCATCCTTCAAATAAGTAATCAGGGTGAAATTCTGAATTCTATGACCATTGGAGGTACAGGTAACGATCTGATTGAAGGTTTATTATTGATAAAAGAGAAACTACTTGTTTATGGAACATTTGAGAAAGACCTTCCTCTGGGAGATACACTATTAAGATCAGCCGGGAAAAAAGATGGATTTCTTGCTAAACTTGATGCGTCATTGAGCTACTCCGGTGCAATTTCAATTGGTGGTAGTAGTAATGACGAAATAGTTTCAGTGAATAATGATATTTCAGGAAATATTTATTTCACAGGTAGCTATAAACGATCTCTGCACCTGGGACAAAATATTTATCATTCGCAAGGTGAAACCGATATTTTTTATGCGAAAGTGGACAGTAATTTGCAATTTATCTATGTGAACAGCTGGGGCGGTAAAGGAAAAGACAGTCCTACTGATCTGTATGTAAATAGAGCCCGGCAGGTTTTCATAACTGGTATTTATACTAAACCATTTGTTATGGGATCAGATACTTTGACAATTGAGAATCGATTTTCAAATGGATTTCTTTCCATGGTGGATAAAACCGGGCAATTTAACTGGGTGAAAAAATTCAAAGGTAAATCAGAAGAAATTCCAACTAAAATATACGAGGATAACGAGTCAGCTATTCTGGTAACCGGCACATTCCATAACGAAATGCAATTTGAACAAACAAAGTGGACTGCTGAGAAATCAGCCGATGTGTTTATGCTGAAATACCTGGATCCCTGTTCCCTTTTAAATTTTGATCTTCTATCGGAAAAAGTAATCTGTAATGATCAGCAGATTATTTTATCAGCCGGAGCTGGTTATTCTAATTACAACTGGAAAGATGGCTTCGCCAGTACCGAATCTGTGGAAATTGCAGATACGGGATTGTGGTGGGTTGAAATTACCGATCAATATGGTTGCCATTTTTCTGATACCATTCATGTTAAAAAGGATTCTCTTTTTATGAATTATACAGTAAAAGACGAAGAAATGCCTGAAGGAAATAATGGGAGTATTATCCTTACGTATGGTGGAGGGAAAGCACCCTATAATATTTTATGGTCGGATTTTGAACAATCTGCGAGCCGGGAAAACCTGAAGGAGGGTTTCTATGAGGTCAAAATTACAGATGCAAATGCCTGTGAGATTAATCATGAAATAGAAGTGTCACAGATGGTTGCTTCCGGCATTCTTGATATTCAGGCCTTTCCAAACCCTATGAGAGACTTTACCCATATTCTTTATTCAATACCTGAAAACATACGTATTCAGATTTCCCTGTATGATTTTTCCGGTAGGAAACTGCTGGTGCTTTTTAGCGGTAAGAAGCACAAAGGGGAGTATGGCTTTGACTGGAGAACAGGTTTGTTGAAAGAGGGTGTTTATTATTTACAGATTCAAACCCCAAAAGGAGTAGTGTCTAAGAAAATTATTATTAATTCTGGTCATAATTAGGTTTTATGCTTCGTAATTTTGAAAAACGATTTTTTGCCGGTTTATTGGTTATAGTGTTTGTTAATTTTACGGCATTGGGCCAGGAGTCTTTTCCCGGCTTCGACAATGTAATCCCACCTTCTCCTGAAGCAAGTGCTTTGATGAAAGCTGTAAATGTGCCTGTAAGCCACTACACAGGAATACCTTCAGTTTCTATCCCGATTTGGATAATGAAAGGCAGGAAACTTAGTATGCCGGTTTCAATATCATATCATGCTTCTGGTGTTAAAGTAGATGAGATTGCAGGCTGGCTGGGTTTGGGTTGGTCATTGAATGCTGGTGGTGCTATCTCCAGGACAGTTAGAGGTAAAGCAGATGATGAGGAATTGGGGTTTTTAACACTTCATGGTAATCAAATTCCCGGGATTGAAGATGATCCGGATGAACTGGGCCGGTGGGTAATTCCGGG
>JAOZKQ010000311.1 GCA_029935275.1 Bacteroidales bacterium
AGAATTTTAACTTTCATCCGGTAGTTTTGAATCAGGGCTTCAACAACTTCCTTATTATCAATATTATCTTTAAGGTCTTCCAATAGATCGTTGTAAATATTATCCAGGTCGTTTATATCTTTTTCCAATTCAGTTTTAATATCCGGTTTATCAATAAGTTGTAATTGTAAACCTTGCATTTGATCACTAATATATGCTGTGTAATATGCATCTGCCTCAAGTAATTCGGGAATTGTACTTATTACTAAACCTTTGCTGGTAAGTCTGTTATTATTACTAAAGTTATTATTTATAACCAGGGTATAGAACGGATATAATAATAGAACAAGCAGGATGGCCGCCACTTTCCAAAGCATCCCTTTTATCCTGATAGTTTGTTTTGATTTGTTGACCTTTTTCCAAATTTCGGGATTGGGATCAAGGAAATCAAAATCATCCCTATTTGAGGAAATGAATTTTTCTAAATTATCTAATGGTCGTTTCATCTTTTTAAGATTTTTCTTAAGCGCAATTTTGCCCTCGAATACTGAGATTTTGATGTTGATATACTTATGTTTAAAATTTGACTGATTTCTTCATGATCATATCCTTCAAACAAGTACAATTCCAAAACCACTCTATACCCATCCGGAAGTTGTTGGACTGCCGTTATAATTTTATCTACTTCATATTTTGCATAGTTATCTGTGTCTTCTTCATAACTTTCTGGTATCTGATTGTTATCAGCATTAACAAATTGGATATTTCTTTTTTTTAATTTATTCAAACATTTATTTATAACTATTCGTTTTAACCAGGCGCCAAAACTGGCTTCATATTTATATGTTTTGAGTTTTAAAAATACTTCTGTAAATGCTTCCTGTAATACATCTTCTGCCTCTACTACACTGTTCATCATTCTAAAACCAAGGTTGTACATGGATTTTGAATATAAGCCATATAATTTGTACTGGGAACCAGAGTCTCCTTTCTTGCTCTTCTCAATGAGATCTTTATGAAGAATAAAATCTTGACTTTTTTTCAAACCGGTTCTGTTTCATTATTAATGACAACAAAAGGATGCAAGGGTTGCAAAATCCTTCAATTATATTTACCCCGTTCATTATAAACGAAATATTTGTAGTGTATGCAATATATAAAATATTGCTAGAAACTAAGCTATTTCAGCATTATCAAAATACAATTGGTTCATGGGGCTAATTCCCGAAAGGTTTGTCCGAATAAGTCAGGCGAACATCCCATAGGTAGATCTTATTTGAAATTCTTTTCCATGAGAAATTTCTTTTCGGGTTTATTCGGGTTAGGGGTTTGAAATGATAATTTATCTGGTAAATTAGTTTATGTCCATAATGTTAATGGAATAAATATTTCGTCGTTATGCGACTTTACAGACAAATATTAATTTAGATTCTATCCATAAAATCAAGTGTTTGAAATAGAGATTGGATTCTATATACAAACATTAATTATGCGAATCAAGAGTTGAACCCACTTTGGGGCTCTTCTTGTACTCGTATGTTTATCCGTGGGTTGCACCCACGGTTATTTATTGTTTAATCCCTTCGGGACAATATGTCTGAAAGACATTAACTTTAATAACCCCGTGCGAAGCTCGGGGAATTCAATAGAACACTCGAAACAGCCCCGAAGAGGGTTGAACTTTCTTGTATTATGTCAAAAATCAATATGATTCAACCCTTGATTCGCTTTAATTACTGGCAGCTATAGCTTTTTGATCAGTAACATTAAGGATTGATGAATATTGTTTATCATCAGAGAGTATCTGAATGGCCTTCCCAATACCTTTATCCCATTTAAGTGTACTTTTAATGCCTCCTGCCTGATAATAATAGCGACCGACAATTTCAGTGGTTAAAAATTCAATGATCTCCTTCTTATTTTTATCCAGATCTGTATCTACATTAGGGGATAGTTTCTTTTCTAGTTCGTCAAGGTCTGTTGAGGTAAGCTCATATTTTTTGTCCTTTTTTATCTGTTTAACCAGATCCTGAAGAACAATACTACTACGATTTTCATACTGGAAGTTTTTCCCTTTCACAAAGGATTTAAAATCTTCAAAATCGGTGTCAGAGAATATATATTTATCTACCGGAGGGATAGATTCATTTAATGAAGCGTATTTTGTAGCATAATCGAAGAATAGAAACTGAGTAAAAAGCTGAATGGTGAGGCTGCTTGCATCGCCTGGTTCCACTTTTATATCAGGAGCAATACCACCACCATCATAAACTTTTCGTCCGTTATGAGTTATGAATTCTGAAATGAGTGAATCAGGGATATGACCCACGCTACCATCTTCATTCCTGTGAGAATAATCCAAAGCCTGAATACATCTTCCTGATGGAATGTAATATTTTGCGGTGGTCACTTTTAGCTGATTATTATAACCAAGCGGACGGGTAGTCTGTACTAAGCCCTTTCCATAGGTTCTTTCGCCTAAAATCACTCCCCGATCAAGATCCTGAATTGCCCCGGCAACAATTTCGGAAGCTGAGGCAGACCCACGGTCAACAATTATAGCTAATGCAATATGTTTATCTACCGGCTGATCCGGAGTTTTATATGATTGGTAGTATTCTTTGACTTTTCCTCTGGTGCTCACTACTTCCATACCTTTATTTACAAAAAGGTTTGTGATTTTTACGGATTCAATAAGTAAGCCGCCAGGATTTCCTCTTAAATCAAGTATCAGAGAGCTTGGATGATGATTTTTTTTAAGTTTTAGCATAGCACTACGCACCTCTCCACTGGCATTTTTGGTAAATCCGGTTAATCGAATATAACCGGTTTCTTCATTTAACATTCCATAATAGGGTACACTTGGAATGCTGATTTCTTTACGAGTAATTGTTTTTGTAAGGTATTCTTTGCTGTTATAACGCTGTACTGTGATTTTGATCTCGGAATCAGGAGTACCTTTCATTAGTTCACTTACCTCTGTAGTACTTAAACCTTTTGTAGATTTACCGTTAATCTCAACAATCAGATCACCAGCTTTTAATCCGGCATGATCAGCTGGAAATCCTTTATAAACTTCAGATATAACAATATATTCCCCACTTTTTCGAATAAGGGAGCCCACACCCCCGTATTGGCCGGTAGTCATAAAATTAAAATTATCAAGTTCTTCCTCGGGAATATAAACTGTATATGGATCTAATGTTTTAAGCATGGCATCAATACCTGTTTTGATCATTTTTTCAGGGTCGGTATCGTCCACATAAAAATAATTAATTTCTCTCAGGAGATTTGAAAACACTTCAATATTTTTAACCAGTTTAAAGTCCCGGCTTTCATTAAAAGCGAATATCCCAAAAGAAATAAACAGAATCAACACCCCGCTTATGCCATATTTTACTTTTTTATTTATCTGTTTTAAGTTCATGAGCTAATATCTATTTATTTGTCTTTTATCTCAGGCTAATTGAAAATGATTTCATGTTTTTATGAAATGAGCTAAACCTTTTCTGCCTGATGAAACTAAGAATTTAATTATTAATTTGAATTGAATTTTTAAAAAGAAGCGCAAAATAGAACTTTTTCTTTTAAATCTCCTGTTTTAAGTACTTAATTAGTGCCTGCAAGAAAACACCTCTTTTTTAAGTCTTTGATAAGAAGGCGT
>JAOZKQ010000312.1 GCA_029935275.1 Bacteroidales bacterium
GTAATAAAGCTAAATTGAAAATAAAAAAATAATATGGAACGCAATTTAATAATATCCCGATATTTATAGACACATCCTAATTAAATATTTTTACAGTTCGGAGTTTTTATTAAATCTGTTTACTATTTTTGACATTTCCATGAAAAATCAATTTTAAATACATATTAACATGTTGAAATTAAATAACTTTTATTTTAAACAAGCCGGATATTTACTCGTATTCCTACTCATATTAAATTTGGTACCTTTCTCTGCCAGGGCACAGGACCTGCCTGATTGGGAAGGTGGTTATCCGGATGGATGTACTACAATAACAGTAGGGAAGATGGCCTCAGATGATGGATCGGTTTTTACCTCTCATACGGATGATTCACATCGTACCCGTTCCTGGATGAACATTATTCCTGCAAAAAATCATAAAGAAGGAAGTGTGGTTCCTATGTATAAAAGGATGATTGATACCTCAAGGGCTATGCCGGCTTATAAACATGTTGAGATTGGTGAGATTCCACAGGTACCCCATACCTATGCTTTTTTAAATACGGCTTATCCCAGTTTAAATGAACATCAACTTGGAATAGGTGAATCTACTTTTGGAGGAAGAATTGAACTGAAGTCGGATAAGGGATTGATCGATTGTCAGCGATTATGTCAATTGATGCTGGAACGTTGTACTACTGCAAGGGATGCTATCCGGTTGGCCGGGGATTTAACAAAAAAATATGGCTGGAATGATTCAGGAGAAGCCTTAACCATTGCAGATAAAAAAGAAGTATGGCATTTAGAAATTATGGGTGCTGGAAAAGGGAAAGTTGGTTCAGTATGGGTAGCCCAACGGGTACCTGATCATCATGTGTCGATTAATGCTAATGCCAGTACCATTAAGGAAATTGATTTGGGAAATCCTGACTATTTTATGGCTTCAGAGAATATTTTTCAATTAGCAAAGGAGAATGGATGGTGGAATGAAAAAGAAGGCCCGTTTCAATTCTGCTATGCTTATGCACCGCGAAGTCGGGAATCGCTGGCTTCAAGACGTAGGGAATGGAGAGTGTTTGACCTGTTGGCCCCTTCACTGAAGTTGAATCCATGGTCAGAAAATTATCCTTTTTCAGTAAAACCTGATGAATTGGTTACAAAAGAGAAGTTGGTTTCTGTTTTTAAGGATTATTATGAGGGAACTGAATTTAATGTAGTAAAAGACCTTACAGTAAGCGATGAAAACGGGAAAACAATAATTTCTCCCCTGGCAAATCCGCACATGCCCTATGATGAAAATAAGCTTTTCAGGATAAATGGGGGATGGGGCTGGCGCGGCGAACGTACCATTGCCCGATGGTACACTATGTATGCTACTATTATTCAGTCACGTGATTGGTTGCCTGATCAGATTGGCGGAGTGGCCTGGCTGGCAATGGATAATGTGGCAACTTCTATTTACATTCCTGTTTACTGTGGAGTCACGGATTTACCTGAATCATATAAAACACCAGGGCGTGATGGATTTACAATGAACTCTGCCTGGTGGGCTTTTAACAGATTGGGTACTCTTACAGCACAGCGTTGGGGAGACATGAGGCATGATGTGGATAAGGTTTGGAATGTATGGCAGCTTGATTTGTTTGAGGAACAGGCTATAATTGAGAAAAGGGCATTTGATGCATATAATCCGGATAAGCCAAAGGAAAGCATTAAACTGTTAACAAATTATACCATGGATTGGGGAAATAAGGTTGTTAACAAGGCATGGAAGTTAGGAGACTTTCTGTGGACAAAATATGATGAGAAGTTCTAATTTGTTACATAAAATATCATACTGATGAGGAATTTTTTTGGTATTATTGCAAAGCCGGAACCCTGGCTTAATATTCTTTATAACCTGATTTCATTTCCCCTTGGCATTTTTTATTTTGTTTTCCTGTTAACTGGTATTGTATTAGGTTTGAGCTTATTAATTATTTGGATAGGTATTGTTATTCTACTATTTATGATGCTAATATGGTGGTATTTGTCTGTGTTTGAGCGGGAGTTGGCTATACTCTTCTGCAGAGTAAAAATTGCAGCGATGAAGAGGGAAGAGGATGAAGGTAAATCAATTTGGAGTAAATTTGTTTTACATTTAAAGCAGCCGGTTACATGGAAGGGCCTTCTCTTTCTTTTTATGAAATTTCCAATTGGAATTTTGCAATTCGTTATAACAGTTACATTAATATCTGTTATTGGAGGGCTTATTTCAGCCCCTTTTACATATTCCTATACTGATATAGATTTTGGATTTTTTTATATCAGTACCCTTCCTTTGGCAATATGCTGTTGTGTACTTGGTATAATACTGATTTTTCCGGTATTACACCTATTTAACTTTATTTCAATAATACTTGGTCAGCTTGCTTCAGTTTTATTGGGTTATGAATCTCAACATCCTGAATTTGATTAAATTTTTTCCTGATTAATACGCTGTATGATTATAGCTAAGTAATGTATTGAATATTAAATGTATATATTGACATATTTTTGTTGGGGAATACTTAAGAACCAGCTTTTTTAGGTATTGCGAAAAACTATGATTAATGAAGTAATATAAATTATAAAATGAAAAATATCAGAGGCTTTGCAAGCGACAATAATGCAGGTGTTCATAAGAGCATAATGCAGGCCATGAAAGATGTAAATGTAGGTCATACCATTGCTTATGGTAATGATATTTACACTCAGGCTGCCCTTGAAAAAATGAAAAAAATATTTGGTGAAGAAACCGATATTTATTTTGTATTTATTGGTACTGCAGCGAATGTATTAGGCCTGGATGCAATTACTCAGTCCTATCATTCCATTATTTGTGCTGAAACTTCACATATTCATGAAGATGAGTGTGGGGCACCTGAAAAATTTACCGGTTGTAAATTATTAGCTGTTTCAACTAAGGATGGAAAACTAACTCCTACAGCTATAAAAAAGTATTTATATGGTTTTGACTTTGAACATCATTCTCAGCCTCATGTGATATCGATTACCCAGGCTTCAGAAATGGGAACTGTTTACACTGTTGACGAGATAAAAGCTATTGCGGAGCTTGCTCACGAAAATAACATGTTACTCCACATGGATGGTGCTCGTATTGCCAATGCAGCTGCCAGACTTGGGCTTGGTTTTAAGGAGTTTACTGGTGATGCGGGTGTAGATGTTCTTTCTTTTGGAGGGACTAAAAATGGTATGATGTATGGTGAGGCAGTGGTATTTTTTAATAAGGAGCTTTCTAAGAATTTCAAGTATGTAAGGAAGCAGGGAATGCAGCTGGCTTCTAAGATGCGTTACATTTCTGCTCAGTTTATGTCTTATCTTTCTAATGACCTGTGGTTGAAAAATGCACTTCATGCTAACAGTATGGCCAGTTTGCTGGCTTCTGAATTGAAAGATGTAGCTGCAGTTAAGATTACCCAAAAAGTTGAAGCGAACGGGGTCTTTGCTATCCTTCCAAAAGAGGCTGTTCCGGAGCTGCAAAAAGAATTCTTTTTTTATGTCTGGAATGAAGAAACATCAGAGGTACGATGGATGACTTCCTATGATACGAAAGCTAAGGATGTTAGGAAATTTGTGAGGCTAATAAAAGAGAAACTTAGCTGAAAGACATAAAATTGATTT
>JAOZKQ010000313.1 GCA_029935275.1 Bacteroidales bacterium
CAGCTGCAGGAAAAAAGTAAATGGGGGTTTGGGGCGCATAGCCCCATTGCTAAATAGTCTGAAGGATGCAATAAATTATATCCTATGAACTTTTAGCGGACAATAATGATTAAAAATACATTATGAAAATAGAACACCTGGCAATATGGGTCAAAGACCTTGAGCGCATGAAACTTTTTTATGAAACCTACTTCCATGGAAAATCAGGGGAATTATATGTGAACCATAAGAAGAATTTCAGGTCTTACTTCGTATCTTTTGATGAGGGGTGCAGATTAGAGCTTATGAATAACCCTGCTATTCCTGTAAGCCTTAATGATATTTCAAAACAACATAAAGGGATCATCCATTTTGCTATTTCTGTTGGTAGTAAAGAAAAGGTAGATTCCCTTACAGATAAATTGAGAAAAGACGGATATAAAATTGCCGGAGAACCAAGGACAACGGGTGATGGTTGTTACGAGAGCCTGATACTGGATCCGGAAAATAATAGAATTGAAATTACAGAATAAAAAGGCAAGTTCCAAAAAAGCCTGAAGGGCTTTAAGATCAAACCCAACTTTTCAAATTGACCCGATATTTGTTATAGCAGGGTGAGGAGATGAAATCGTATCCTTTGTAAACAGGGCATTATCAAAGCATTATTTGGATTTCTTAGAAAAAATCAGTAACTTGTACAAATGGTAATTTGCACTTTTATTTAAGGGTCAAACCAAAAATACCTGGCAAACAGGGCAAAATATCAAAATTCTGGAGCGAACTGAAAAGCCCTAAAGGTGTACGTTTGATTATTAATTATGACATACAATCCAAATAAACACCACCGCAGGTCAATTCGGCTAAAGGGATATGATTATTCAAGGCCGGGTACCTATTTTGTTACCCTTTGTGTTCATGAGCGTAAATGTTTATTCGGTGATATTATTGATGAAAAAATCTGTTTGAATGAATATGGTGAAATTGTACAAACCGAATGGTTAAAGTCATCAGAAATTCGAAAGGAGATTGAATTGGATGTATATCAAATTATGCCAAATCATTTTCACGGAATTGTTATGATTCAAAATAATGATAGGGGTGATCGGCCGATCACCCCGACAGGGACATTTAAAATGCGCCCCAAATCATTATCCTCATTAATGGCAGGATTTAAATCGTCTGTTACAACAAAAATTAATAAATTACGTGATACGCCTGGAAAGTATGTTTGGCAGCGAGATTATTATGAACGGATAATCAGGAATGAGAAAGAATTAGGAAGAATAAAAAAATACATTATTGAAAATCCAAAAAAATGGGGATCGGACATAAATAATCCGGATAATTGAATGAAATTGAATAATGGTAACCTAATTTAAGTATAAAAATTTCTATGTCGCAATCCACAAACAAAATATTCCAATTCTGGCAAGAATTGAAACGTCGAAAGGTCTTCAGGGTGATGGCCATGTATGCAGCTACTGCTTTTATTATTATGGAGGCAGGAGATATTATGTTGCCAAGACTGGGCCTACCCGATTGGACCGTTACCTTTATTATTGTTCTTCTGATCATAGGTTTTCCAATATCTGTAATCTTAGCATGGATATTTGATATAACTCCGGAAGGAGTAAAGAAGACTGAATCAATTGAATTGGCAAGAGAGCTAGAAGAACCTTCAGTCACTGTTAAAAGAAGGCTGAAAGTAAGCGATGTGATTATTGGAATGTTAGTTGTGGTTGTTGGAATACTGGCATATCCAAAAGTCTTCAGGAATGATAAGGCCACTGAACAGGTGAAATCACTAGCTGTACTTCCGTTCAAAAACCTTTCGGGAAATGCAGAACAGGTGTATTTTGTGGAAGGTATGCATGATGAGTTAATTTCAGATCTTTCAGGTATTCAAAATCTGAAAGTAATCTCCCGCACATCAGTGATGAGATATCAGGATACGAAGAAATCAATACCTGAGATTGCACGTGAATTAAATGTTGATGTACTTATAGAGGGTTCAGTTCTTCGTATGGGCGATAAAGTACGTATCAATGCCCAGCTGATTAACGGATCAACAGATGTGCATTTGTGGGCGGAACATTACGATTACCAGATACAGGATGCAATGAGTCTGATCAGTAAGGTTACCCGGGATATTGCCGCTGAAATCAATATTGTTCTCACCCCAAAAGAAAAAGAACGATTGACGAATTTGCAGGCTGTGAATCCGGAAGCCCAGGAATATTATTTAATGGGACGTTATTATTATTATAAGTTGTCTTTGGAAGGCGCATTAAAAGGCCGTGAATATTTTCAAAAAGCCATTGATGCCGACACTAACTTCGCAAAGGCCTATGTTGATCTGTCAAATTGCTATAGCATGTTTACCTGGTATGGAGAAATACCACGTAACGAAGCTTCTGTTATAATCTACCGGCTTTTAAATAAAGCATTTCAGTTAGATGATCAGCTTGCAGAAGCCCATCAGGCTTTAGCAACCTGGAAATTTTATCACGAATGGGACTTTCCGGGAGCGAAAACGGAGTTTAATAAGGCCATTAAACTCAACCCAAATCTGGCAGGAAATAGTGAGTATCCATTGTATTTGGCATCTATGAGACGCTTTGAGGAAGCCATTCCTGAAGCCAAACGGGTTTTACGTCTTGATCCGTTTAGTTATTTGTCGAACCTTGTCATGGCTCTTGTTTATTCTCTTGCTGATCGGAATAATGAAGCCATGGAACAATACCAAAAAATGCTTGAGCTTGGACTAGTGGATAGCAGTAATTTTTACTACAATATGGAAATACACAATGTTAGAATGGGGATGTATGATAAAGCGGTAAAGGCCACGAAAAAATATATGGCTCTCAAGGGGGACTCACCGGATCTTATTGAATCCCTGCAGCAAGCCTGGGAAAAATCAGGCCCTGAAGGTTACTGGTTATGGAAACTGGATCAGTTAAAAGGCAAATACGATAAATATCCACTTATAGTAGCAAGGATATACACTCAATTGGGTTTGAAGGACAAAGCGCTGGATTATCTGGAAATAGCCTGGCAAAAACGTGAAAGGATGTTATACATGCTTTATGCCAACCCGGACTGGATTCCCCTCCGGGAGGAAGCCCGTTATCAGGCTCTGATAGATAAAATGGGATTTTAAAAATAATTTATGTTTGAGAATACCATAGCCTTTAAATTGGATATTATTTACAATTCGGATGAGAGCAAACTATGGAGAAATATGCTGGCAGTTTATTGTAGGGAATAGTCAGGGTGCAAGGGGGATTAGCAGAGAAAGAATATGAATCGTCCAAATAAAATATCCCAATTCTGGCAAGAACTCAAACGCCGCAAGGTATTCAGGGTGATGGCTATGTATGCAGCCACTGCCTTCATTATTATGGAAGCCGGGGATATCATGTTGCCACGATTGGGTTTGCCTGATTGGACCGTTACCTTTATCATTGTTCTACTGATTATAGGCTTTCCTATATCTGTAATTCTATCCTGGATATTTGACCTAACCCCTGAAGGAGTAAAAAAGACTGAATCCATTGAAGCGATAGGAGAGCAGGACCTACCTTCATCCCTTGTTAAGAGAAAACTAATACTAAGTGATGTAATTATTGCGGTATTAATTGTTGCTGTTATAATATTGGCAT
>JAOZKQ010000314.1 GCA_029935275.1 Bacteroidales bacterium
ACATTATTCCTTTTATTTTCAATTAAGATGTTGGTTTTTGTATAGTTTTTTACCTTGTGCAAATAAAAGACACCCTCGGAAGTTGACACATATATGGTTCCGTTAAATCGTATGATTTCAGCCAAATTTCCTTCTAATCCGGGAAAAGCATTATAATTCTGTATTGGAAGGCTAAGGTCAATTCTTGTTGCGCCTCTTTCGTGAGTTAACCAAAGCCCGTTTCCTTTATCTTTTGTAATAGCAAATATTTCATCATCAGGCAAACCCGATTGATAGTTAATTATAAATTTTGATTTTCCTGAGATCTTATCAATAATAATACAACCCCCTGTACGTGTAGAGAGGGCTATTTCGTTGTTAGGCAAACTAATTGCATCAGAAATTCTGGCCTTAAAAAGATAATCTTCATCTTCGATCCGGTAGTCTGAAAACTTTTCACCATCAAATAAGTAGAGAAAACTGTTGTCTGTTGCAATCAGTATTTTTTGTGAATTAAAGCTGACGAAGAAACGAATAATATCGTTTGAAAAATCATGATCGGTTTGAAGCGGAATTAATTCTCCGTTTAATGATTTGTAAAGTCCTTTATTCCTTAAATTGGTGTAAAGTGTAGTATCAAAGATAAAGTAGCCTGAAAAGGATTCGCCTTGTTTTAACTCTATTGTTTCACGGTTTTCATGATGGAATAAATCCATTGTAGTAATCGCCCTTTCACTGTAAAAATATACTTTGTTTCCTGAAAAACTAATATGGGTAATAAATCCATTTCTCTCATCATCTGTAGAAAGAGGAATGTATTCATAATCACCATATTTATTTTTTTTCAGATATCCAATACCTCTATCGGTTCCAACATAAATTTTACCTGTTCTGGGATCTTTGGCTATTGAATAAGGTATGATTTTAGGTTCTAAATAATGCCACCCTTCCAGGGAACCATCAAAACTTAGAATTCCTCTGCTGTTCGCTAACAATAATAAGCCGTCCTCATCCTGGGTTATACTCCAGTTTTGTGGACTGAACCCTCCTGGTAGCTGGAAGTTTGAAAGGTAAGGGAGCCCTTTTTGTGCATTTGTTAAGCCTGCACTAAAAATGAAGCTTAGGAAAAATAATAATATTTTTCGTTTTAAGAGAATATAATTTGGGCACCTCTTCATGTAAGGACTTAACAAAGCTTGTTGATTTCAACATTTAATACGAAATTTCTTGACTTTTGTTTAGTTCTATGCGAAAAAGAGATCAGGATGTTTAGTCCTTTCCTAATAATGATCTTAAAACTGCAATGTTCTTTGAGTTTGATATTGCTTTTGCTTCAGGCGTGTAAAGGTGTTCCAGGAGCTCTTTGTAGTTTTCAGAAATTTTATTTCTAACCATTTTCATTGTTGAGTTTAGCATTTGATTTTCAGCTGTATATGGTTCGGGAATGAAAGCTATTGCGGCAGGCAACCATCTTTGTGGGAACATGTCTTCAAAAATATTTCCTTTCTTGTATTTGTCAATTTCAGACTTTATTAGTTGTGCCACAGTTTTTTGCCCTTCTTCCGAGTCCATATCATGATTATTTTCTTTAGCCCATCTTTTTAGGGCCTCAGGATTAGGATAAACAAGTGCTATTGTATAAGGTTTTTGGTCATTGAAAAGTGTGCAGGATTCAATATATTTTGATTGATCTGTAAAAGCTTCTTCAATACCTTCAGGACTGTATTTTTCACCATCATCTGAAATTAACAGGCTTTTAAACCTACCCAATACGTACAAAAATCCATCCTTACTCATATACCCCATATCGCCGGTATAGAGCCAGTCATCCTTAAGTGCTTCCTTGGTAGCCTTCTCATTTCGCCAGTACCCTGTCATCACATTTTCTCCTTTAAGCACGATTTCCCCTTTCTCCATTGGAGGTAACTCTTCGTCTTTATCATTTATGATTTTCAGTTCTAGATTTGCAGCCAGATATCCCGAAGATCCAAGTTTATGTCTTTTTATTGAATTAGCAGAAACGGTTGGTGCCGCTTCCGTAAGGCCGTATCCCTGAAGCATAGGTATTCCTATAGCGTAAAAGAATTTTTGCAATTCAATATCCAGAAGTGCACCTCCACCGATGAAGTACTTTAAATTACCACCAAAGCCATCTCTTATTTTTTTAAATATTATTTTATCATAGAATTTAATAAGGGGTAATTTGAGTTTGTTCAGGCCGCCCGCCTTATTCAAGCCATCTCTATTATATGTATAGGCTAATTTAAGAGCATGATTAAACATTTTTTCTACCATAGGTCCTTTTTCCCTTATTCCTTTTTCGATATTTTTTCTGAAATTTTTGGCAAAAGCAGGAACACTCATTAAAAAGTCGGGTTTGATTTCTTTGATATTCTTAGGGATGTTTTTTAAGGTTTCCAACGCTGTGGAACCAAGTTCAATAGCTGCAATACTTGCACCTTTGCCCATAAATCCATAAAGGGCATTTGTATGGGCAAAAGCATGGTCCCAGGGCAACATGATTAATGTTTTAAACTCTGGTGTGATTTCTGCCAGACTGTATGCCTGGTTTACATTCGCAACATAATTTAGGTGGGAAAGGATAATCCCTTTTGGTTCTGCAGTTGTACCCGAGGTATAACAAATATTAGCCATGTCATCTTCATGAACTGAATTCATCCTGTCTTTTAACTTTTCAGGTTCTTTAGCTAAAACATTTTTTCCCTGTAGAAGAATATCCTCAAAATACAGAGCTTCTTTATCGGAGGCTCCATTTTTATCCAGATAAATAATCTTTTCCAAAGAATCTATTGAATCTATTAAACCTTCAACCTTATGGGCTTGCAGATGGGAAACAATAAGCATTTTTGAGCCAGAATGTTCAAGACGAAACTGAATTTCTTCCCGTGTAAGTCGTATGGACATTGGAACATTAGCCGCACCGGCATATAAGATTCCCAATTCTGAAATAAGCCAGGCATTGCGACCTTCAGCCACCAAGCCTATCCTGTCACCTTTGTTTATGCCATGGCTAATGAGCCCGGCACCAAACTGGTGTACTTTCTCTCTTATTTGATTATAGCTTGATCCTTCATATTTTTTACCTGTTTTCTCCCACATGAAAATATTATTTCCAAAACGATTCGTGCTGTCTTCAAAGAAGTTGATTAAATTCCTCATTTTCTGATTTCTTTAGTTTTTATACCCGAAAGATAATAAAAAAATAGAATTGCAGAACAAACAATAAAAGCAGGTGGGATTAAGCCTTTCAGGAGGGTAAATTCATAAACTTAAATAGAAATCCAGGTTTTGAATTAAGTATAATCTTATTATATGAGTGAAATTGATGGAATTTTATTAATTTTGTAATGTCCTCAATATTAGCTAATCGAAAGTTTGTCAAGCTGTATTGAGTTATATAGAGTTTGTTTTTTGAGTGTGTGATTTACAATTAAATAATTTATTAACATGAAAAAATTTCTTGTTTTTTTAATATCTGTTGTGGTTTTGTTAAGTTCCTGTCAACAGAAAAAAAAATCTACTGTATATGATTATACCCAGCCTGTAAGGGATAGTGCTGCCATTGCTGATTCTATCCGGCAGGCTGAAGCAGTAGAACTTGCTTATGCTATTGAACAATTGCGCCTTGATTCTATTGC
>JAOZKQ010000041.1 GCA_029935275.1 Bacteroidales bacterium
AAGAAGGCCTTACCTGGAAACCGACAATAACAGCATTGGAAGCCATGGCAAGCATTATATCTGATTCTGTAATTTGCCCAACAGCCTTGTGAATAACATTCAAATGAATTTCTTCGGTAGAAAGTTTGAGCAGGGAATCTGATAGTGCCTCAACTGATCCATCAACATCCCCTTTTACCACAACATTAAGCTCTTGGAAGCTGCCCACAGCAATTCTTCGTCCAATTTCATCTAAAGTAATATGCTTTTTGGTACGTAGGTTTTGTTCTCTTTGTAATTGGTTTCTTTTTGTTGCTATTGATTTAGCTTCCCTGTCAGTTTCCACTATATTAAACAGATCTCCTGCCTGGGGAGCACCATTCAGGCCAAGCAATATCACAGGTGAGGAAGGACCTGCATTTTTTAGTTTAGAGCCTCTTTCGTTAAAAACTGCTTTTGCATGGCCAAAATAACTTCCTGCTAGTACGATATCCCCTGTATTCAGAGTGCCCTCGTTAACTAAAAGTGTTGTTACAAATCCTTTTCCTTTATCTAATGTAGATTCGAGAACAATACCTTTTGCTTTTTTAGAAGGATTTGCTTTTAATTCAAGTAATTCAGCTTCCAGTAAGACTTTTTCGAGTAATTCCTCTACATTGGTGCCTTTGATAGCAGAGATCTCTTGTGATTGGTATTTACCACCCCAATCTTCCACCAGAAGATTCATATTTGAAAGTTCTTCTTTAATTTTTTCAGGATTAGCTGTAGGTTTATCCATCTTATTAATTGCAAAAACAATGGGTACATTTGCTGCCAGGGCATGATTGATTGCCTCAACAGTTTGAGGTTTAACTCCATCGTCTGCTGCAATTACAATTATAACAATATCAGTGACTTGTGCACCACGGGCTCTCATTGCTGTAAAAGCCTCATGACCTGGGGTATCCAAAAATGTAATTTTATTACCATTATCTAACTCTACTCCATAGGCGCCTATATGCTGTGTTATTCCACCAGCTTCACCTGCTACAACATTTGCATTTCGGATATGGTCAAGTAATTTTGTCTTACCATGATCCACATGACCCATAACGGTAACTATTGGAGGTCTTGGTTGAAGGTCTTCTTCTTTGTCTTCTTCGGCATCAAGTTTTTCCAATAACTCAACAGTTACAAATTCAATTTTATAGCCAAATTCATCTGCAACAATTTTCATCGTTTCTGCATCGAGCCGTTGATTAATGGATACCATAAGACCAAGGCTCATACAAGTAGATATAATATCAGTAACTGGGACATCCATTAAGCTGGCTATTTCATGCACAGAAACAAATTCCGTTACTTTTAGAATATTTTTTTCCTTTTCAGTTTTATCTATTTCTTCCTGATGCCTGATGTTTACAGCTTCTCTTTTTTCTCTACGGTATTTGGATCCTTTCGATTTACTTTTATTACTTAAGTTGGCAAGTGTATCTTTAATTTGTTTTTGAACATCTTCAGCACTTATTTCAGGTCTTAAAGGCCTTTTTCTTTTATTAGTTTTTCGTTGCTCTTTCCCTCTATTAGCTTGTTGTGGAGAGGCCGTCTTATTAGGAGCAGCTTGTGGTTTATTTTTCCTGATTCTTTTTCGTTTCTTTTTATTTACTTCTGTATCTTTTGAAGAAGCTATCGGTTTTTTCTTTGGTTCAACAACCGGTAAATCAATTTTCCCAACAACTGTGGGACCTGTTAATTTCTCAATTTTTGATTTGAATATCTGATTGTTTTCTTTTTCTGTAGCTTTTTCAGGAGTTTCTTCAGCTTTTGTAATTTCTTTTTTAGTTGGTTCCGATGGTTCTTTTGTTTGAACCTTTTCCTCCTTAGCTTTAGCTTTTTCTTTTTTAGCAGGAATTTTATCAGTAACAGGTGCTTCTTTATCTGAAACTTCTTTTTCTACTACTTTTGCTTTTTTCTTTACAGTTTTGGCTTTCTTTTTAAATGAATCAAGATCAATTTTACCAACGACTTTAACTTCTACATCTTTTTTAAAACTAATTTCTTTATCCGGAGCTTCTTTTTTAACTTCGGGTTTTTTCTGGGCTTTAGGTTCTTTCTTTTTTACCGGGGCTGGATCTTTTTTCTCTTCTACAACTTCTTTATTTTCAACTTTAGCAATGGGGGCACTGGTGTCTTTTATAAAAATTTCTTCTTCCTGAATTGGAGGGGCTATGTCTTCTTGTTTATTTGAATTGGAAATTGTAACATCAGCTTGCTTCTCTTTGAAATGCAAAGCACTAAATTCTTCTGATTTTTTCTTAATAGAAAGGTCAGTACTGTATTCTTTCGCTAACATTTCATAAACCTCAGGGTCTATTTTAGTATTAGGATTAGTATCAATATTAATTCCTTTTTTATGTAGAAAATCAACAATAGTTGAAATTCCTACATTAAATATGCGGGCTGCTTTACTTAATCGAGTTGCTCTTTTATCCATTACGATTTTCTCACTAATCTTTTTTAGTATAATTCTTCTTTGTCTGGTCCTTTAAAATAAAACTATAAATATTGGATTTGGACAGAATTATTCAAATTCAGCTTTTAATATTTTAATCACTTCCTGAACAGTTTCTTCCTCCAGGTCTGTTCGCTTTACAAGTTCCTTTGCCGGAATTTCTAATACGCTTTTAGCCGTATCACATCCAATGGTCTTTAATTCGGTAATAATCCATTCCTCTATTTCATCAGAAAATTCTTCCAGATTTACATCTTCATCATCTACTTCTTCCTGGTCTCTGTACACATCAAGGTCATAACCTGTAAGTTGGCTGGCCAGGCGTATATTTAGCCCGCCTTTACCAATTGCTAAAGATACTTCTTCAGGTTTCAGAAAGACGTCTGCCTTATTTTCTTCCTGGTTTAACTTTATTGATACAATTTTTGCCGGACTTAATGATCTTTGAATAAATAATTGTACATTAGAGGTATAGTTAATTACATCAATGTTTTCATTCTTTAACTCACGGACGATCCCATGAATCCTTGATCCTTTCATCCCAACACAGGCCCCAACCGGGTCAATTCTTTCATCGTAGGATTCAACAGCAACTTTTGCCCTTTCACCCGGAATTCTAACAATTTTCTTTATTGTGATTAGTCCATCAAAAATTTCAGGAACTTCAAGTTCAAATAAGCGCTCAAGAAATGCAGGAGAAGTTCGGGAAAGAATAATAACCGGATTATTATTCTTGAATTCTACTTTAATTACAACCGCCCTGATAACATCCCCTTTATGAAAATAATCAGAAGGTATTTGTTCCCCTTTTGGTAAAAGAAGCTCATTCCCTTCATCGTCGAGAATCAGTATTTCTCTTTTCCATACCTGATAAACTTCACCTGTAATTAAGTCCCCAATGCGATCCTTATATTTATTAAATATATTGGCTTTTTCGAGATCCAGAATACGGGAAGTGAGGTTTTGTCGAAGAGATAAAATTGCCCTTCTTCCAAAATCAAGTAATTTAACCTCATCGGTAACATCTTCACCTACTTCATAATCTTCTTCAATTATTTTAGCTGCTGAAAGCGAAATTTGTAAATTCTCGTCTTCAACTTCACCATCTTCTACTACTTCTCTGTTCCTCCAGATCTCAAAATCACCTTTGTCGATATTAATAATAATATCGAAATTCTCATCAGTTCCGTATTTCTTAAGCAGCATATTCCTAAAAACATCTTCAAGTACACTCATCATTGTAGCACGATCAATGCTTTTCAATTCTTTAAACTCAGAAAATGTGTCAATAAGATTAATGTTCTCCATTTTAATTTAAATGCTATTTAAATGATATAATTAATTTTGTCGATTTAATATTTTTCAGAGGGATCGTAAGAACCTCCAATATTAATTCTTTCTTTTTTCTTCCCGGAACCTTAACGGATTTTTTTTCCTCTATATCTATGCTTTCTTCATTAGCTTTCAGTAAGGTCCCTTTTATTTTTCTGTTATCCTGATCAATAATTTCAACTTCCTTACCTATACTTTTATCATATTGCTGTTTTACTTTAAATGGAATATCCATTCCGGGAGAAGAAACATTTAATTCAAAATTTAATTCCTCATCAGTTTCCAGCAATCGATGTTCAATGAATCTTGAGATCTTTGCACAATTTCCAATAGTTATACCATTAGCATTGTCAACATAAACCCTGATTCTGTTACCGGAGCTAACTTCAACCTCAACAATAAAAAAGTCTATTTCAAGGTCACCGGAATTTAGTATTTGTAATATTTTATTCTTGTCAATCAATGAAAAAATATAATAAAATAGGGGACTAAGTCCCCTACAATCCGTCTTTCAAACCGCAAAAATACATATTTTCTGATAATTATACAAATTTTAGTAAATCATTCGTTTTAAATGTAAAAGATTGTAAATGCATTAAGATTTTTCAAATTACTTTAAGTAATAATAAGTTCTGTAATAATTTGATATGAAATATTTCTTTTTAATCTGTATTTTTGCACAGTGGATTTAAAATATAAAAGAAAAATAATTAATGATCCGGTTTATGGTTTCATTGACATACCTTATGCCTTGGTTTTTGAAATCATTGAGCATCCTTATTTTCAGAGATTGACAAGAATAAAGCAACTGGGTTTAACACACATGGTTTATCCGGGAGCTCAGCATACAAGATTTCAGCATAGCATGGGGGCTTTACATCTGATGACTTCCTGTATTTCAACTTTAAGAGAAAAGGGGATTAATATTAGTCAGAATGAAGCAGAGGCTGTTTCCATTGCAATTCTGTTACATGATATTGGGCATGGTCCTTTCTCACATGCTCTTGAGCAAAGCCTGATTGAGGGTATATCCCATGAGGATTTGTCAGGACTGTTTATGGAAGAATTAAATGAGGAATTTTCGGGGAAACTGGAGCTTGCAATTAGAATTTTTAATAATCAATATGATAAGAAGTTTCTGCATCAGCTAGTTTCGGGTCAGCTTGATATGGACAGGCTTGATTATTTAAGGCGGGATAGTTTCTTTACCGGGGTGAGTGAAGGTACTATTGGGTCAGACAGGATCATTAAAATGATGAATGTGGTGGATGACAATCTGGTAATAGATGTAAAAGGTATATATTCTTTGGAGAAGTTTTTAATAGCCAGAAGGCTTATGTATTGGCAGGTATATTTGCATAAAACAGTGCAATCGGCTGAATTCTTGCTTGTAAAAACTTTACGTCGTGCCATTGAACTGGCGCAAAAAGGTGTGGAAGTGTATGGGACACCAGCACTTAAATTTTTCCTTTATCAGAACATTAACCAATCATCAGTATTTTCAAAGAAGACTATTTGGAAGACAGGGGGTATTATGAATAATTTTGCTTTGCTTGATGATAGTGATATTATATCTTCAGCAAAAGTATGGGCAGAAGGAAAAGATAAAGTATTGTCTCTTTTAAGTCGGAGACTAATTAATCGTGAACTATTCAAGGTGGAATTATCCGATATGCCATTTCCGGAAAAGGATATTCAGCAAATCAAGGATTGGGTTGTGAATGAATATAATGTTGAAAAAGAACATGCGCAATATTTCGTTTTTTCAGAAATGATAAGTAATTATGCATTTGATCCAACAGATCACAATGTTCAGGTTTTAAATAAGGATGGTAGTCTTCATGATATTGGGAAAGTTTCGGATATTTTAAATACCCGGGTTTTATCCAAAAAGGTGAGAAAATATTGCCTTTGCTATCCCAAAAAATATAACCATAGTTTGTAAATAAATAAATTGTAAAATAATGGAATTTACGGCAAAATCTATTGCAGATTTTTTAAAGGGGGAAGTAGTAGGAAATCCTGAAATAAAGATTGACAGAGTTGCTAAAATTGAAGAAGGTACAGAGGGTTCCCTGTCATTTTTGTCTAATCCCAAATATGAAGAATATGTTTATAGTTCGGAAGTATCTGTAGTTATTGTAAATAAGGATTTCATTCCTTCCAGGAAGATAAATTGCACCTTAATTAAAGTTGAGGATGCTTATCAGGCATTTGCAGCTTTACTGCAATTGCAGGAATCAGTAAAGCCTGTCAAAGTTGGGGAGCATCCACGGTCATTTATGGAAGAATCTTCAAAAGCAGGGGAGGACTTCTACCTGGGGGCATTTTCATATGTTGGTACGGATTGTAAAATTGGTGATAAGGTAAAGATCTACCCACAGGTTTATATTGGAGATAATGTTGAAATTGGGGATAATACCATTATCTACCCGGGTGTAAAAATATATCAGGATTGTATTATTGGCAGTAATTGCATCCTTCATTCCGGGGCGATCATAGGTGGTGATGGCTTTGGCTTTGCCCCAAATTCGGGAAGTGACTACCTAAAGATACCACAGGTAGGTAATGTTGTACTGGAGGACTATGTTGAGGTAGGGGCAAATTCTACAATTGACCGTGCTACCATGGGATCAACTTTAATAAAAAAGGGTGTTAAACTTGATAACCTGATTCAGATTGGACATAATGTTACAATTGGTGAGAATACTGTAATGGCTGCTTTAACCGGAATAGCCGGCTCGGTAAAGATAGGCCGGGATTGTATGTTTGGTGGGCAGGTTGGTATTGCCGGTCATATTGAAATAGCAGATGAGGTTAAGATGGCTGCTAAATCAGGTATTGCAAAAAGCATAAAGAAAAAGGGCACTGTTCTTATGGGTGGACCGGCATTTGATTTTGTTGATTATCAAAAATCGTATGTTTATTTTAAAAACCTTCCAAAACTGGCAGATCGAATTACCAAATTAGAGAAGAAAAATTTGGAACATGATTAGCTAATTTATTCAGAATAAACCTGGAGTTAAATTTATTGAATGGCATTTTTTTTAATTGATTAATGTTCATTTAGTGAATTTTTGTATCTTGCGCCCGTTTTTAAAAACGGAATAAAGATAAATATGTCTGATAAGCAAAAGACAATAAAGAAATCGATTTCCTTAACAGGTAGAGGATTACATTCTGGTATAGATGTGAAGATTACATTTAACCCGGCACCGGAAGACCACGGCTTTAAATTTGTACGTACCGACCTCGATGGTTCACCAGTAATTGATGCTTTGGCAGAAAATGTAGTAGATACCTCAAGAGGAACAACCCTGGAACAGAACGGTGTCAGGATTGCAACTATTGAACATGTTATGGCAGCTTTTACCGGACTTGAGATTGATAATGCCCTTATTGAAATTAAAGGGCCTGAAGCCCCTATTATGGGTGGTAGCTCCAAAATGTTTGTGGATGCTATATTGGAGGCAGGGATTCTGGAGCAGGATAAAGTGCGCGATTATTTTATAATTCCCGAGAAAATTATATTTTCTGATGAAGAAAATGGCGTTGATCTTATGGTATATCCGGATGATCATTTGAGTTACAATATTTTAATTGATTATAATTCTAAAACACTTGGTAATCAATACGCGATTTTAAACAATATTTCAGATTTTTCAGAGGAAATTTCCATGTGTCGGACTTTTGTCTTCTTTCATGAATTGGAAGCACTGGCAAAGCAGGGTTTAATAAAAGGAGGAGACCTTGATAATGCAATAGTTATTATGGACAGGGTTGTTGATCAGACTGAAGTTGACAGGGTTGCAGATTTATTTAACAAACCACATATTGAGGTCAATTCGGAGGGGATATTAAATAATATTGAATTAAGATTTCCGAATGAACCTGCCCGTCATAAACTTTTGGATATTATGGGAGATCTTGCTCTGGTTGGACAACCCATTATTGGAAAGGTTGTAGCAACCCGGCCAGGCCATCATGCAAACACTGAACTTGCAAAAAAGATACGGCAGGAAATAAAAAAGACAAAATTAAAAAAACAAGTTCCGGTTTATGATCCTACTCAAGCTCCGGTCTATGATATTAATCAGATTAAAAAGATGCTACCACACCGATATCCGTTTTTATTGGTAGATAAAATTATTTATTTAGATGATCATTCAATAGTGGGCCTGAAAAACTTAACCTTTAATGAGGCCTTTTTTCAGGGACATTTCCCTGAAGAGCCTGTAATGCCTGGTGTGCTGCAGGTTGAGGCAATGGCTCAGGTGGGCGGTGTACTGGTCCTGGATCAGGTTGAGGATCCTGAGAATTATTCAACATACTTTCTTAAGATTGATAAGCTAAAGTTCAAAAGGAAAGTTGTTCCAGGAGATACAATTATATTTAAAATGACTATGACCCAGCCAATTCGTAGAGGCATTGTTGCCATGTTTGGCCAGGCTTTTGTTGCTGATAAATTAGTAATGGAAGGTGAGATAACAGCAAGTGTTGTAAAAAATAGAGTTTAATAATGATACACAAACTTACCAGTATTCACCCCAGGGCAAAAATTGGAGAAAATGTAAAAATTGACCCTTTTACAACAATTTCCGGGAATGTTACTATTGGTGATGGTACCTGGATAGGATCGAATGTAAGTATTATGGATGGAGCAGTTATTGGAAAGAACTGCAAGATTTTTCCCGGAGCTGTTATTTCAGCAATTCCCCAGGATATGAAGTATAAGGGGGAGGCAACAAGTGTCCTGATTGGGGATAATGTCATCATTAGGGAATTTGTTACAATAAATAAAGGGACCAGTGCAAAAAATAAGACAATAATTGGTAACCATACTTTGATTATGGCATACACCCATGTGGCCCATGATTGTAGGATTGGGAATAATTGCATACTTGTTAACTATGTAGGACTTGCGGGAGAGGTAGAAATTGATGATTTTGCTATTTTGGCCGGAGGGTCTTTAGTACATCAGTTTGTGAGAATTGGAAAACATGCGATGGTTGGAGGAGGTACAAAAGTCAGGATTGATGTTCCTCCTTATGTCAGGGCAGATAGGGAGCCATTAGCCTATGTGGGAGTGAATGCTATTGGTCTTCGTCGTCGGGGCTTTACCAATGAAAAGATTACCGAGATACAAGAGATCTATCGTGATTTATATGAGAATAAGCTTAATAATAGTCAGGCTCTGAAAATGATTGAACAAAATTACCCTGATTCTGAAGAAAGGAATGGTATTATGAGCTTTTTCAAGGACTCAACAAGGGGTATAATCAGAAGTTCCGTATAAACTTGCTAATCTTCTACCTCAATATCTGAATTCATCTTTTCAATAATTTCCAGGGCTAATTTTAAGGCCGAGTAACCATCATCAATGGAAACTTCGGGAAGTGTGTCATTTATAATAGCATTATAAAAACTATTGAGTTCTTCCACCATTGCATTTACCGGTTTGACTTCCAGCTTTTCAAAGAAGATCTGTTTTTTTGGTTTCCCCTCACCCAGGTCCATGATTAGCGCAAAAGGGTCATCTACCTCCCCGGTTACATTATTCACCTGGACGACCTCCGCTTTTTTCTCAAGAAAGTCAATTGAAATATAAGCATGTGGTTGAAAGAGCCGCAACTTTCTCATTTGCTTCATGCTGATCCGGCTGGAAGTCATATTAACTACACATCCGTTTTTAAAACGAATTCTGGAGTTGGTAATGTCCGGGGAATCACTGATTATTTCAACTCCACTGGATTGAATCTCAACCGGTTCAGATTGTACAATATTTAATATAATATCGATATCATGTATTTGAAGATCAAGGACTACAGGTACATCTTTATTTCGTGGATGAAATTGGCCCAGTCGGTGCAATTCAATAAATTTGGGCTTATTTATTAGGTCCCGTACAGCAGTAAATGCAGGATTAAACCGTTCAATATGTCCAACCTGAATTTTAACCTGATACTTTTTTGAAAGATTCTTTAAGTTTAATGCTTCTTCAATGCTGGATGTAACAGGCTTTTCAATAAATACATGTTTCCGGTTGAGTATAGCTTCTTCTGCAACTTCAAAGTGAGATAAAGTAGGTACAACCACATCAACTACATCAACTTCTTTCAATAAAGCAGTATAAGATGGAAATTGTTTTACTCCAAACTCTTTCTCCACCTTATTGGATGTGGCTTTATTTATATCATAAAAACCAATAAGATCAAACTGACTGTTTTTAAGGGACCTGACATGGTTTTTGCCAAAATGGCCTACCCCTACAAGCCCTATTCGTAATTTTCGGTTCATTTCAGTAAACTTATTTTACTTTTTTAAGAAAAAAATCGTGGCTAAAGTTAATATAAACTCCGTAAGAAAAATCATTATGAGGCTGCTTTTCCATATTAATGTTACCTAAGATATCGTAATAACTTTCAAATCTTCCACCTATAAAGATGCCATCGGCAATTTTATGATGCAGGTCAATTTTAATATTAAGCATTTGTCTGTCAGGGAATACTATGCCCTCATCCGTATATGAAATGGAAGAAAAAAGAGGTTCTCCAAGTGGTGCAATAAAATCTTTTGCTTTCCAGTATCCAATATGTAGATTTATCCATTTTGATTTTGCAAAAATTTCCGGAAAGAAACCATTTCCTTGTGTAAAAGCCTGCTCTTTTACCGGGGACAGGTCATTATAGAACATAAAATTAACACTTAGGCCTATTTCCTTAATAAAACCGGTGAAATGATAACTTAGCCTGCTTCCAACTGCAATGTTCATGAGTGTAACTACATGGAGATCTAAGGTATCTGTTTGGCTTCCACGATGTGTACTTAGAAATTGCAAGGGTATATCAAGCTGTAAGCGATGGTGATGATTAAGGATTTTAAAATTACCGGTATAACCCAGAGTAAATTGTTCCTGATCTGTATAATTGTTCCGAAGCAGATAATTCTGCCAGTTAATAAATAAATCTGAATGGATTCTTTTATTTTGGTAAATAAACTGTAAGCCAATTTCAGGTGGGCTTTCCATAACTCTTTCAAACCGGTATAATGGCTCAAAGTATTGATGGCTCATGCCACCGTATATATTACCAAAAATAATTTGCAATCCCTTAACAGGAGTATATTGAAACCGGAAAATTGGTAATACCCGGTCAAGTTTATCCCTGCCATAATAGTAAAGCAGGTGTATTCCTCCTTCGATAAAAGTGTTTGATGTTGGATAATATTTTAAGGTGAAATTTGCCTGAGAGCCAAAAAGAGTATATCCGGGCTCAATTAAGTTGAAGTATTCATTATTTTTAAAAATATTTTGATTTTGAATTTTGAGGAAAAGCTTTTGTTTGCTTTTCGGGGTAAAAGAACTTTTTTCCATGAAGGGACCCAGATCCGGTTGAGCAGATAAAACTGCGGATATGGTGAAGACCAGGAAAAAAAGAATTCTTTTGTTCATTGTGCAGGATATTATTCTTCAAAAGTAGTGTATTTAAGCAAAACTTGATAAATTTGATTTACCTTTGTAAAAAGCAGGGATAATTGTGAAATATTACATCATTGCAGGTGAAGCTTCAGGTGATTTGCACGGATCAAATCTTATAAAAGCCTTGAAAGGGGTGGATCCTGATGCCTCATTCAGGTTTTGGGGGGGAGATAAAATGCAGGCAGCTAGTGGCAAATTGGTGAAACATTACAAGGAACATGCTTTCATGGGAATTGTCCCTGTTATCAGAAATTACCCAATTATCCGGGATAATTTCAAACTGGCCGAAAAGGATATTGCAAATTATGCCCCGGATGCATTAATCCTTATTGATTTCTC
>JAOZKQ010000042.1 GCA_029935275.1 Bacteroidales bacterium
GGGGTGGTCGCCTCCAAAAGAGTAACGGAGGCTTCTAAAGGTACCCTCAGCATGAATGGTAACCATGCATAGAGTGCAATGGCACAAGGGTGCTTGACTGTGAGACTGACAAGTCGAGCAGGTACGAAAGTAGAGCATAGTGATCCGGTGGTTCCGTATGGAAGGGCCATCGCTCAAAGGATAAAAGGTACTCCGGGGATAACAGGCTGATCGCTCCCAAGAGCTCATATCGACGGAGCGGTTTGGCACCTCGATGTCGGCTCGTCACATCCTGGGGCTGGAGAAGGTCCCAAGGGTTGGGCTGTTCGCCCATTAAAGTGGCACGCGAGCTGGGTTCAGAACGTCGTGAGACAGTTCGGTCCCTATCTGTTGTGGGCGTTGGAGATTTGAGAGGACCTGACACTAGTACGAGAGGACCGTGTTGGACAAACCTCTAGTGTACCTGTTGTGGCGCCAGCTGCATCGCAGGGTAGCTACGTTTGGTAGAGATAAGTACTGAAAGCATCTAAGTACGAAGCTCGCCTCAAGATGAGATCTCCCTTAAGGGTCGTTAAAGACTATGACGTTGATAGGCTGTAGGTGTAAAGGCAGTAATGTCAAAGCCGAGCAGTACTAATTACCCGTGAGCTTTCTCTGGTCAGAAAATTTTTCTTTCTTTCAATATGTCTTGATATTAAATTTGCTTAATTGCAAATTAACAGTTTTAGGTGACTATAGCAATGGAGTTACACCTCTTCCCATACCGAACAGAGAAGTTAAGCCCATTAGCGCCGATGGTACTGTGAAAACGGAAGAGTAGGTCGTCGCCAATCTTTTAAAATCCCGATCCTTTATAGGTTCGGGATTTTTTTTGCCTTTTTTTTACTTATTACTACATCCGTTTTCCTTATTTATAATGTACAATTTTCTCTATATTTGTCAAAATGAAACCTCATTCTAAGCTTAGTTGAAAAATGGCGATAAATCAAAACTAATTGAATCAATTATTCAAACTACAAGATGAATATGTATTCACCTAAAAGCCTGCTGGACTACTTTTGTATGAGGTAATAAATACCAAAAAGTCATTTTTTTAGTTGTTTATATTTAAATGATCTAAGTTTTGTTATAGAATTATTTCAATGAGAAAAATCGGGTTACTAATATTGGTTCTTGTGTATATTGCACCCTCCTTTGGTCAGCCTGTGGAAAAAGATTCTATTCAACCTGAAATGAAGAACTGGGTGCTTTCTCAGCATTTTTCCCAAAGAGATTCTACCGTTTTAGATACTTTGCTTACCGGCCTTCAGGCATATAATAAAATGTATAGAGTGAACTCTTACCCGGCTTATCTGGGTAATAATGGAACAGCCGGTATATCAACGAATTATTTTCAACGTATAAATTCTGATTTCTTTTTCCTTAAATATAACCTACCTTATCTTAACATGCCTGAGGAACAGGTTTATTTTAATACAAAAACTCCATATTCCAGGTTCTCATATTCTACCGGAGGCGGTAAGAAAAAACAGGAACAAAATTTAGGACTTATTTTTACACAAAATGTTACACCTGATTTCAATGTAGGGATAAACTTAAATTTGGTTTTATCAGATGGACAGTATCAATATCAAAAAGCATCTGACTTGTCTTTCCTCTTTTTTACCAGTTATACCGGTGAGCATTATTCCATCTTTGGCCATTTAGGAATGAATAATGTTAAATTAAGTGAAAATGGAGGGATTATGGATGATGACCAACTAGAGGGTTCTTTGACAGAAGATGTGGCAACAAACCTGAATGAATTCAATCTGGCTTCTACCCGGCAAAAAAACAGGAATATTCAAATTGTTCAGCATTTATCAATTGCCAGGTTTAAATCTGCAAAAAATGATAGCACTAAAAAAAATGAGGCCAATCTTAACGATAAAAAAGATTGGGCCCGGTTAATACATGTTTTGCAATATAAGAAAAATCATAAATCATACTCAGATAATGAACCCATGAGTGGATTCTATAGAAATGTTTTTCAGGATACAATTTCTACTTATGACTCAGTCTATTATAGAACCTTTTATAATTCATTAGCACTTGATTTTAAAAGCAATCCAAAACGGAAATTTCGATTTGCAGCGAATTTTGGAATTGAAAATGAGTTAGTGAAGTATAGTTACAACATTCCAAAAGAAATCACAGACGTAAACAAAATTACATATTCAAGTTATACTTTTCCGCAAGCAGATGTGTCGCTTAACAGAATTGAAACTTTATATAAAGTGAGAACCAATGACAATATTAGCAATACTTCAGTAAGAGGGTTTCTGGTTAATAACATGGGTGCAGGATTTGGATGGAAAGCAGAAGCCAGGATGTATTTTCAAGGTTATAAAGCGGGTAATTTCCAATTGGAAGGAATGCTGTTTAAAGATTTTAAGGCAAAAAAGGGAATCTCTACTTTTTCAATTTATGGATCTATCAGAAATGAACGACCAGATTATTGGCTAAACCATTATGCATCTAATAATTTTATGTGGGATAATGACTTTAAATTTGAAAATGAAACGAGGGTAGGAGCTGCTTACAAAGATGTTGGGAGGATGTTTAGGGTTTCTGCTAATGTGTCATTAATAGGAAATTATGTTTATTTTGATACGATTGCTATGCCTGCTCAGGAAGGTGATGTCTTTATGGTTTATGGATTCGACATCAGGAAAGATTTCTCTTTATGGAAATTTAAAATTAGAAACAAAATAAATATACAATCATCGGGGAATCAGGAGGTTCTTCCGGTCCCATTGCTTAGTTATAGTAATTCAACTTATTTTGAACATAATTTTTATTTTGACTGGACTAACGGACACCTTCTTTTTCAGTTGGGCTTCGATTTATTATATAATACCCGTTATTATGCTTACGCTTATATGCCTTCTTCAGGCAGATTCTATAATCAGAAGGAGAAGGAAATAGGGAATTATCCGTTTTTTGATGCTTTTGTGAATTTTAAAGTAAAAAGAACCACCTTCTTTTTTAAGTTTGAACATGTTAATTCAGGCTTGACAGGATATGATTTCTTTACAGTCCTGCATTATCCTATGAATCAGCGTAAATTTATGCTTGGTTTCTCCTGGACTTTTTATGATTAGCATTATTGAAAGCCGGAATTTTTTAAGCATTTCCATATGATATAATTTTTAGAGTGAAATATTTTGATTTTTTATAAAACAAAAGAGGGGCACAGCCCCTCTTTTCTAAATTAATACTAACTCAAACTTAGCTTTGTGTGCTGCACAAAGTTTCTTTTTATAAATCTTTTAAATGCTAACTAATGGATAATTTAGTGAAGCATACAAACTACTAAATTAATCGGAGCAAGCCTGGATACAATAAGAATAATCTACTTTCCAGGGGTAGCTCAGGTTTCCATCAATATTAATAAATGCCCGTGGGTTTGGATTTTGACCGTTTGGATCAGGATTGTTTAATCTTACTTTTGTAGCTACACCAAAACAAGCATCTTCTATTTCAGCAATTGGAATCTTGCGAACTACAGAAGTAGAATTGTCATTATAGATTTCTTCTTCAACCGGAGTAATATGCCAGTTTATACTTCCATTTTCAAGATAGGTTAAGTCGTTGTAATCACCCGTAAATAAATAAGTTGCATTGATATTCCACCCTTGGTCTGCCAGTTCCTTTTTAAGATCATATTGAATAAAAAGATATTCAACATCATTAAAAACGGTAACGGTTCCATAAGAAAAATCTTCTGTGTACCATAGCTCAAAAACCTGAGAGTCTCCACATACCTCCTGAAGAATATTAGAACTATCTTGCCTGGTTGTGTCTTGTGGGTTATTTAATTCCACTTCTGAAAGTACTTCAGTGTCATCTGACTCTTTTGAAGCTGGATTGTCTGTTTTTCTTTCACAAGCTGCAAAAGCAAAAATAATAAGTAATCCGATTGTTAAAAACTTTGTTTTCATGATTGATATTGTTATAATTAATAATTTTTCATTCTGTTATTCGTCTCAATTTTATGGAATTATTGTACCCGATACCCTTAATCTTTGACGAATAGCCTGTTTGGAGTGATGAGCTCACTGTTTACTAGGATGAAAAACTTCCTTGATATTGGTGTCTTAGTCCATTATTGGCATGGTTGTTTAAAGATTTTGTTTACAGAATCTTATATTTCGATGTTTATAAATATTCTTAAATATTGAAACTAAAGCCTTTTTAAATACGTTAAATGTAAAGTATTAATGTTTTTTATTACATTAGCAGTAGAAAACTGCCAAACAGAAAGGTATATTTTGAGTCAATTCAAAACAGGTATTCTATTGTTTCTTCTTTTATCCGGTATGGCTATATCCTGTACCGGACCTGGAAGGCCTTCGCGTCGTGCTGATGTAGGGGAGGCCCGTAATATTGATTTGCCGGAGATTCTTCAAAGGAAGAAACTCATTGTACTTACCAATTTTAATGCAACTGACTATTTTATTTACAGGGGGAACCCCATGGGCTACCAGTATGACCTGATCCATGAATTCTCAGATGCCCTGGGCATAGACTTTGAAATAATTGCGGAGAACGATCTTGAAAAGAGTTTTAATAACTTAAAAACCTATAAATGTGATGTACTTGCACTTAATTTAACGGTGACAAAGGAACGGAGCAAACTGGTTCAATTTACTACTGCCCATAGTAAAAGTCGTCAGATATTAGTTCAGCAGAAGCCGGAAAACTGGGAATCAATGAAATTATCAGAGATTGAACATTCAGTTATCCGAAACCAACTAGACCTTGCAGGAAAAACTATTTATGTTCAGAAAAATTCATCTTATGCGACCCGACTTAAAAGCCTTTCTGATGAAATTGGTGATAGCATCAATGTTATTGAAATTGATGAGGATGTTGAGGAGCTGATCAGAAAAGTAGCAAAGGGTGAAATTGATTATACTGTTTGTGATGAGAACCTTGCCAAGGTAAATCAGACATTTTATCCTGAAATTGATATCAATACAGCCATAAGTTTTCCACAGTATCTTGCATGGGCTATACGCAAAGAAGGTTCAGAACAATTACTTGATACACTTAATAGTTGGATAACAAGCTTTAAAAAGACGAGGGAATATACGCTGATCTATAATAGGTATTTTAAAAATAAAAAAACGGGTTTAATGGCTAAACGAAGCATTAAATTTGTTGGGAATGGGATGCTTTCCCCCTATGATAAATTAATTCGAAAATACAGCGATAGCCTTAACTGGGATTGGCGTTTACTTGCGTCAATGATCTACCAGGAATCCGGGTTTTATCCTAAGGCGGTTTCATGGGTTGGCGCATTTGGTTTAATGCAGCTAATGCCGGGTACTGCTGAATATTATGGTGTTACCATAAACTCGCCTCCTGAGAAAAATATTGATGCCGGTGTTCAATATCTGGGTTGGCTGAATGAAATATTTGAAGATAAAGTGAGATATCGTGAAGAACGGCTTAAATTTGTACTTGCATCTTATAATGTAGGCCTGGGCCATGTGCTGGATGCCCGTGCCCTGGCAAAAAAGTATGGAAAGGACCCTGAAATATGGGATGAGAATGTGGAAGAATTTATTTTGAAGAAATCAGATCCCAAATATTACCTTGATCCGGTTGTTCGTTTTGGCTACTGCAGGGGAGAGGAGACTTATAATTATGTTAAGAATATTCTTGAAAGATATAATGATTACGAGAATATTATCGCTTTAAATTAATTCAATTTTCTTACAAATACTTAGAAATTCATTAAGGATCATTGCTGTGGCTCCCCATACCTTTGATTCTCCAATATGAAAGCAGGGGGCTGTAATGTCAAATCCGTTTTTCTTTATTCGGGTTTTCCCTTTATTGTTCTGGTTTAATAAAGTACTCAGGTTTTCCGTAATTGTATGTTCCACTTCCTCCTTTTGTATCCTGAAATTTAATTCCGTACCAATATAACCCACATATGGAAATACATTGAAGTTACTTACTCCAATATATAAAGGAGTTAAACTACCCAGTTTCTTAACATCTTTAGTGTTGACCCCAAGTTCTTCACATGTTTCACGTAATGCTGTTTTGTAAAGCTGCTTATCATTGGGTTCAAACTTTCCTCCGGGAAAGCTTATTTGTCCACTGTGGGGCCCAGGATACCTGGTTCGTTTTATAAATACAGTAGATATATTTCCGTTTTCCGGGAAAAGAAGAATCAATACCGCTGCTTTTATTGGAGGTTCCTGGCCAAGGGATGGGACATACCTGAGATCTCTGTCGGTTGGTGCCATCTGGTACTGAATTTCCTTCCCGGGTAAGGGCGTTTTTAATTCAGTTTTCAATTTTTGTATAAAATTATCTAATGGCATAAAAAGTCAGGAAATATTCATGTGTCAATTAAAACGGATTGTTTTTACAGGACTAATTCTTGATATTAAATAAGATGGAACGATTAGAAAAAGGACTGTTAATAAGAGGGTTCCTGCATTCAGAGCCAGTATTGTAAACAGATTCAGGTTAATAGGGACTTCGCTAAGGTAGTAAGAAGATTGATCCAATGGAATTAGGCCGGTGTAATATTGCAGGAGACAAAAGCCAATGCCAATTAAGTTTCCCCAAAAAAGACCTTTTGCAATCAAAAATGCTGAATGATACAAAAATACTTTGCGGATGCTCCAGTTATTTGTGCCCAAAGCTTTTAAAATACCAATCATTTTGGTTCTTTCAAGAATGAGGATAAGCAGGCTGGATACCATGTTAAATCCAGCGACCAGGAAAATAAGAATAAGAATGATCCACACATTAAGATCTTGCAAATTTAACCAGTCAAAAATCTGTGGGTATTTATCGGTAATGCTTTGTACTCTGAGACGCAAACCTTCATCATTAAGATCAAAACCAACAATTTCCTGTACTTCCCATGTTAAAAGATCCAGGTTATTAAAATGATTGATGCTTATTTCAAATCCACTAACCTGTTCGGGTGTCCAGTTATTGAGCTTTTGTATATGTCCTATATCTGCCAGAATAAATAGCTTATCAAAATCTTCCAGACTGGTTTCATAAATGCCTGAAACAATAAATTTACGAATTCGGGGAGGGTCCTGGATGAAATACATGACGAACGAATCATTTACTTTGAGTTTTAATATATCACTCAAAAATTTTGAGATAAGGACATTATTGGTTTTTGTAGTATCTAAAACGGAAAAAGTTTTGCCTTCCACAAGGTTATCCTGAAAGAATTGCCAGTCAAAATCCGATCCAATCCCTTTTAATACCACACCTTGAATTTCATCGCCTGTTTTAATGATACCTGCCTTGGTGGCAAATGTTTGAATATGCTTAATCCCCGGGAGGGCTTTAAGTTCAGTCATGAAATCCTGATCCTTTTTTACAGGAGTTGTTTCGAAAGATCTGTTGGAACCCATATTTAATATCTGGATATGTGATCCAAATCCAATAACTTTATCCCTTATCTGGTTCTTAAAGCCTGTAACTACAGAAGTAGAAATGATCATTGCAGCAATGCCCAGGGCTATACCAATTACGGCAATAGTTACAATTGGCCTTGAGATCCGATTTGTATCTGCCCTATGGGAAATAATCCTTTTTGTAATAAATAGCTCAGTGTTCATGAAATATTACTGCTTTGTGTGGCAAATTTAATAAATAATCAAAGGCAACCTAAAACTGATGTCTTTCTATTGTAATAATGTCTATAGGAGAGGATTTTTTTCAGGAATAGTATGATTTTTGAGAAATGTTTTTCACCTTTACAAAAAAGAGCTTATATTACCCTGTATTAATGTTAATGACTAAATTGATTATGAAACGAAATATCTTTATAAGATTATTGATTATTATTATTTTCTTACCAGGAATGTTCAGTAATGAATTATGGGCTCAGATACGGGCCGGAGCTGACCTTACAGAGGTTTATATGCCTTTGATTAAGGGTAAAAATATTGCCGTAGTAGCCAATCATACATCTATAATAGGAAATACACACCTTGTTGATAGTTTGATCTCACTAAAAGTAAATGTGGTTAAGATATTTGGTCCGGAACATGGTTTCCGGGGAGATAATGCTGATGGAAAATTAATTGAAGATGGAATCGACCAGCATACAGGCTTACCGGTTATTTCATTGTACGGGGCACACAGAAAACCTACAAAAGAGGATCTGAAGGATATTGACCTTGTTATTTTTGATATACAGGATGTAGGGCTCAGGTTTTATACTTTTATTTCAACCATGCAGTATGTTATGGAGGCTTGTGCCGAAAACGGAATTGATTTTTTAGTGCTTGACAGGCCAAATCCAAATGGCTTTTATATCGATGGGCCTGTACTTGATCCTGAATATAAATCCTTTGTTGGCATGCAACCGGTTCCGGTAGTGCATGGTATGACAGTAGCAGAATATGCAAGGATGATAAATGAGGAAGGCTGGCTGGAAAATGGCCTTAAATGTAACTTGAGTTGGGTGAAATGTGAGAACTGGGATCATAGGAAGTATTATAAGTTGCCTGTAAACCCATCACCTAACCTGCCTAATATGATATCCATTTATTTGTATCCCTCTCTGTGTTTTTTTGAAGGTACATTTATGAGTGTCGGGCGAGGGACAGATTTTCCTTTTCAGGTTTATGGACATCCGGATTATCCAAAATCTGGCTTTACATATACTCCAAGGAGCATTCCCGGAGTTTCCACAAGTCCAAAATACCTTGGCCGAAAATGTAATGGTGTTGACTTGCAGAAATTTCCGAAAGATTTCTTCCTCGATAATGCCGGAATTGTCCTGGAATGGCTGATTGATGCCTATAGCCAAATGGAAAATAAAGATGATTTTTTTAATAAGTATTTCTTGAAATTGGCAGGTACTAAAAAATTGCAGGAACAAATCGAAAATGGAACCTCCTCCCTTACTATTCGCTCAGGATGGAAAAAAGACCTGCAGAAGTTTCAAATAATCAGGAAGAAGTATCTTCTGTACCATGATTTTTAATAAAAGGCTTGTAATCTCTTGTTAAAATGCATTCCTAATTGCATATCGTAAGTGCCATATTGCTAGTGCTATATAGATTGTTATTGTTTATTTAGTTTAAAAACTATGAAAATAGTTTGGTAACTATAAAAATAGTTGTATATTTGTGTCATGATAACACTAACAAAAGCAGAAGAGCAGGTAATGCAAGAGCTTTGGAGCTTGAAAAAAGCCCTGGTAAGGGAGGTTTTAGACCAACTGCCCGAACCAAAACCCGCCTATAATACCGTATCAACAGTCGTAAGGGTCCTGGAGAAAAAAGGATTCGTAGATCATAAGTCCTATGGTACAACGCATGAGTATTTCCCTCTGGTGTCGAAGGAAGAATATACTAAATTCCACTTTGGGGATTTTATGGAGAAATATTTTAATAATTCATTTTCACAACTTGCTTCATTTTTTACAAAAGAGAATAAGATAACAATGAAGGAGCTTGAGGATATGATGGCTGAGCTAAGGAAAGAAACTAATATAGAGGAGGATAGGTCATGAGTTCATTTATTACGTATTTCTCACAGACTGCTATAGCCATAAGTATATTTTATATTCTGTATTGGCTTCTTTTACGAAAGGAAACCTTTTTCGGGTTTAACCGCTACTACTTTCTTTTTAGTGTGATTTTTTCAATGATTCTTCCTTTTTTGAATCTGGATAGTTTGCTTGTTTTTAATGAGAGTTCTTCGGCCCAGGCAATTTCAGGAGCTTATGTTTATTTGCAGGAAACAGTTATTAATAATGCTGTTGTTTATCAAAATGAGATAATTGAAAAGCCTGGATTCATGGATTACTTTGCAGGTATCTATTTTGCAGGTGTTATATTTTTACTTTTTCGCTTAATATTTCAGTCCGTCGTACTTCTTGTTCGAATTCGCAAAGCCCGTATTATTGAGATATTAGGATCCAGGATTGTTCCGGATAAGAAAGTAAACAGCCCTTTTTCTTTTTTCTCATGGATATTCTTAAACCCTGAACAAATCGAAGAACAAAATATTTCAGATATTATTTTACATGAGAAAGAGCATATTCGACAAAAGCATAGTCTTGATTTATTTTTAATTGAACTGATGTGTGCTTTTCAATGGATAAATCCATTTGTTTGGATGCTTCGGAAATCTATTAAAGAAACGCATGAATATCTTGCCGATCATGCTGTACTAAAGCAAGGTGTCCCAGTGGATGACTACAAAAAATTACTATTGAGTTATTCTATGGGCATATGGCATCCTGCACTTATTACCCCACTAAATTTTTCTTTAAACAAAAAACGAATGATCATGATGACAAAAATTAAATCCCCTAATGCGAGAAAATGGAGAAGTTTACTTCTTCTTCCAATAATTCTGATTCTAAGCCTGGCATTTTCAAATCCTTTCTCCGGAGGAAATACCAATGAGGATCAAAAAGGTTCAACAGAAAGTCTCCTGGTAAAAGGGACAGTGACAGCTGAGGATACAAATCTGCCACTTCCGGGAGTCAATATTATTTTTAAAGAAGGCAGGACAGGTACTATAACCGATAGAAATGGAGATTTTATTCTGGAAATTGAGAGTGAAAAAGCAATGCTTTCCATTTCATTCAAAGGATTTAAAACTCAGGTGGTGCAAGCTGAAAAGGATGAATATTTGAACATTGTTTTAAAACCTGGAACAAACAAAGATGAGCTTAGTTCTTTGGAAAAAGAATCTCTCGTACAATTAAGTTCAATTGGTGCTGGTTTATATATAATTGATGGGAAAGAGGTTAAGAAAGAAGACGTGGATGAGTATGTGAAAGATCCAGACATTATTCAATCCATCAGTATTCTAAAGGGAGAGACAGCAGTTGAGAAATACGGGGAAAAGGGGAGAAAGGGAGTTGTTCTGATAACTACGAAGGAAATATCTACAGGTTCTAATGTTTCTGATTCAGCTAATTCCTGGAAGAAGGTTCCATCAGTCGATTTGTATATCCTGGATGGGAAAGAAATTTCAATTAACAGTTTAAAATCAGTAGATCCTGAATCAATAGAGTCAATTGAAGTGAAAAAAGGAGAAGACGCTGTCAAAATATATGGGGAAAAAGCCCAAAACGGTGTTATTATTATAAAATCTAAAGAAATCTCTGCTGAAGGTATTATTCAAAAATATGAAGTAGGTGGGAAGGTGATGAACGATGAAACAGGAAAACCTTTACCGGGTGTTAGTGTAGTGATTATGAATACAACCACTGGCACAGTTACGGATAATAGCGGTGAATTTCTATTGCAAATTAGTAAGGAATCTGTACAAGCTGCCTTTTCTTATGTGGGCTTTGAAACGCAAATCCTTGATATTAAGAATGGGGATAAGCTGGAAGTAAGGCTTAAAAAGGGAGTAACAATCATGAACCTCGAATCTAAACCCATCCAATCAAATAATATGTCAGTACAACCTGATCCTCCGACAGAAAAAAATACTACAGGTGAAATATTCTTTGTTGTGGAAGATATGCCCCATTATCCCGGAGGGAAAGGAGCTCTGAGTGAATATATTTCTTCTCAGATAAAATATCCCCGGAAGGCTAAGAAAAACAATATTGATGGAAAGGTTT
>JAOZKQ010000315.1 GCA_029935275.1 Bacteroidales bacterium
AGGTAAAAAACTATACAAAAACCAACATCTTAATTGAAAATAAAAGGAATAATGTAACTAAGCAACCATCTCCTACTAAAAACAAGGAGGTTGAAGTCAGACATACCGATAACCAAAATAGTGGTAAAAAACCAAATTCACAAAAAAGCTCAGGCTTTCTTTCAAATCTGTTTAAAAGAAAAAAGAATGAGGAAGATAATGATCATTTAGAAGAAGTTGATCTGACTAAGCCTCAGGCAACAAATGGAGTTATTGAAACAGAAAAAGCATTTAAACCCAAAGCTTTAGAGATTAAATACACACGAAAAACCTTAGTTAGTTTAGAATCTATTAGTTACCGGTTTTCAAAAGTTAGTGGATTAGATGCAAAATGCAAACATTTGGTTTCATTTAATAATCATTTACTTGTTGCTTCAAATACCGGTTTATATGAAATCAAAAAGCATAAAAGTGAACTAATTATTGATTATGCCTATATAAATTCAATAGAACCATCTACAGAAATACCCAACAGGGTTTATATTGGAACAGAAAGCGGAGTACATATTATAGATTTTAAAAAAGATGCCAGACCAAAAGAAACCAGTTATATACGTACAGATTGGTCTATATTCTCTATCGTTGAAATGGAGGATAAACTTTGGTTAGGATCCGATTCCAGAGTCTTAAAAGTCAAAAGAAATACCAATAATTCCTATTCAGTTATTAAGCCTATTTATAAAATACCAACTATCTTATCAGAAGATGTCATAGCTCAAAGCATTGAAGGAGAACCTGCCTTCTTTCTACCTTCGGGAATCTATATGCTAAACAAGAATAAAAAGGAAATCGAAAAAATATCGGCTCCAATTCTATCTGACCAGGGCTTTATGCGCTATATTTTTTCACAAGATGGGACAATCTGGCTAAACAAAAATGAAAACTGGAACCCCTTGAATAGAAAAAATGAATTGGAGTCAAAACAAATTGGATTTTTAAAACTATTTGACAACATCATCCATTTATATCCCGATGAGGATAAAAACCTCTGGATAGTGTATGGAAATAACCAGCTAAGTAAAATTTTATATACTAAGACTTTACCAAAAAAGGAAAATATCAGAGTATTTGTTAAAGAGATCAGTAACTCCAAAGGTACTAGGTTTGAAGCAAACCAAATGAAATTAAACAACTCTGATTTTCCCTTAAAGTTCAAGATTCAGGCACCCTTTTTCATAAAACCAGAGTTAACAGAATTTCAGTATTATATAGAGGGGCTGGATCAGGATTCTATGGAATGGTCAAGTGATAAAGAAATCTATATACCTTACCTACCCCCAAACAGTTATACTTTACACGTAAAGGCAAGGAATGTTTTTAATAATGAAAGTAATGATTTCACATCTGACTTTATTATTGTTCCCCCAATTACAAAAAGGCCCTGGTTCTATGTAATCATGGGGCTTGGATTTCTTTTCATTATGTATTTCATTATGCTGATAAGAGAGCGAAAATTATTGAGCGACAAAAAATTACTTGAATCAAAGGTCGAGGTAAGAACAAAGGAAATAGCCAGGCAAAAAGAAGAAATTGAAAAACAAACAGAAATACTCAGTAATCAAAAAGAAGAAATAACCTCCAGTATTTCTTATGGAAAAAGAATCCAAAAAGCTATTTTTCCACCAAAAGAAATCCTAAGGAAATTGCTACCTGAATTTTTCATATTATTCAGGCCCAGGGATATTGTAAGTGGTGATTTTTATTGGATTTCAGAAAAAAATGACAAAATCATTATTGCCGTAGCTGATTGCACAGGGCATGGAGTTCCCGGTGCATTTATGAGTATTTTGGGCTATACACTTTTGGGAGAAATAGCTAATAACTACCCAATTACAACTGCAGGTTCCTTTCTAAACAAACTAAGAACAAAGCTAAAATCAGCCCTTCATCAAACCGGTAAAGATCCAGAAACAAAAGATGGCATTGACATGAGTCTTTGCATCTTTGATAAAAAAGAAAATACTCTACAATATGCCGGAGCTTATAACCCTTTATATATCATAAGAAAAGATAATCTTATAATCAAAAAAGGAGATAAAATGCCTATTGGCATTCATTATATAAAAGAAGTTCCATTCAAAAACCATAAAATTAAACTGAAGGCCGGAGATGTTATTTATCTTTTTACTGATGGTTATATAGATCAGTTTGGGGGTCCTCTCAATAAAAAATATAAAATTGTCCCTTTCAGGAAATTATTGCTAAAAATCCATAAGAAAAAAATGTATGAGCAAAAAAGGTCTCTTGGAAAAGAACTAAATAAATGGATGGACACCAATGAGCAGGTGGATGATATCCTAATCATTGGGATTAAAATATCTGATAAAATTCCTTTAAAACAGTAAAAACTGTATTACAAACTTCCTTTCTTATTATAATTTATATATTTTTATCGGATTATCACTAAAAAATAATCCTTCCTGGCTGAATAAGATGAAGACACATTTTCAGAAATTTATAAACAGTAAGCATAAAAATATTTATTTTCTAATTGCCCTGTTGTTCTTGTTTACCGCTGCGGCATTTAGCTATAATCTGAAATCTCATGACCTTCTGGTAGATTTGGGAATTACCCTGGTTGCAATAACCGCAATTTATTCATTCTACAATAAGAAACAACACCTGTACATTGGTATTGTCCTTGCTCTTTTAATCATTATTACCAATTGGTTGGATGAGATGGGTTCAGAAAACACAATTATTGTTAAAATAGCTTCCACCCTACTCTTTTTTTCCTATATTTTGGCTCTTACATTAAGAAAGCTTTTCACTACCAGGGAAATTAACATAAATTCAATCATTGGAGTGATCAATGGTTTTATAGTTTTAGGTATTATTGCAGGCACATCCATGCTTGTTATTCATACAATATGGACAGATTCCTTTGTTTTTACATATGAAGAGCCCAATACTTTTCTTTCATATATATATTTTGGTTTTGTGGCTATTACCACGCTTGGATTTGGGGATATTGTCCCGGTAACCCCACCTGGTCAACTGGGAGTGATCATCTTTTCAGTTTTAGGACAGATGTACCTGGCTACCATCATTGCAAGTTTTGTAGGTAAGTATAGTGCGATGAAAAAATGAAGTCAGAAGGCGGAAGACCGGAGTCCGAAGTAAGATTAGAATGGCAGTAAACCAAATGGATGTGGGTGAAGAAAACAAAAAAGGCTAATCCTGCTAAAGACCAGCCTCTTCAATATATAATGCTTAGTTCCTTACTATTTCTCAGGAATATTCTCCAGTGTTTCCACCAGGAAATCCCAGAACTTCTCAACAGTAGCAATATTAACCTTCTCATCAGGTGAATGCGGGTTCCTGATGGTCGGACCAAATGAAATCATATCCCAATTTGGATAAGCTCCACCCAGAAGCCCACATTCCAGTCCGGCATGAATAGCCCTGATTTCTGGTATCTTCCCGTACTTATGATTATAAACATCCTGCATGGTTTTAAGTATTGGTGACTCCATATTTGGTTTCCAGCCCGGATAATCCCCTTCAAAATTAATCTTAGCGCCAAGTGGCTCAAAAACAGAAACGAACATATTCTTCAGGTCATCCATAGCTGTATCAACAGAGCTCCGCAAAA
>JAOZKQ010000316.1 GCA_029935275.1 Bacteroidales bacterium
AACCATGCCTATGTGCATGCGCTAGACTTCAGGCAAGTTTTTGTTTGAAGTCGTTTTTCCGTTCTTCCGGGGTTTCCCCCGGAGTTTTCAACTAACAATCTTATTAAGTCAGGTTTATATATGTCTAAAATTGTAGTAAAATTTGGTGGTTCCAATTTAAAAACCAAAAAGGACCTTAGAAAGGTACTTGAAGTTATTGAGTCTTATAAAGAGCCTGTGGTTATTGTTGTTTCTGCTTTTTATGGTATTACGGATTTCCTTTCTTCTAAAATTTCAGGCAGCCTTGAAACGAAAGAAGCCATTGAAAATATCATAGATGAATTGAAAAAGCGTAATCGGGAAATTGTGGATGAGAATATTCCGGATTTTGCATATTCCAAAAAGGCTTTACAAAAGCTGGATGCAATTGTTGGCAAGCTGGAGAAATTTCTTTTGGGTGTTCATTATATTGGGGAAGTCCCGGAATTTCTTGAGGATCAGATCCTGTCTTTTGGTGAGAAGATTAGTTCTGTTTTATTACATACTTTGCTGGAATCCAGGGGGCTGGTGGCAGAACTTGTCTTTCCTGAGGATTTACCTTTAATTACCGATGGTGAATTTGGAAATGCCTCCGTTGATTTTGATGCCTGTGAACTCAAGATTAAAACCAGGCTTTCCGGTGATAAAATTTATGTAATTCCTGGTTTTTACGGGGTTTCTCCTTCGGGAAAAACTACCCTGCTTGGAAAAGGGGGAAGTGATTATTCTGCAGCCTCCATTGCCAGATGTATAGGTGCCGGTTTTCTGGATATCTGGAAGGATGTAAATGGATTTATGACAGCTGACCCAAAGTTGGTGGAGAATCCGCATCGCCTGGAAAAGATTACTTATGCCGAGGCTGCCGAACTGGCCTATTTTGGGGCAAAAATTTTACACCCCAGGACAGTTGAGCCTTTGATGTCAGCACATATTCCCATACGTATCTTTAATATTAACGGTGCGCTGGATCATACGAAACCTGTTTCCTGGGTAAATTCTGAGGAGGTCGTACTGGATGGTGTGGTAAAAAGTGTTACCTATAGTGATGAGTTCTGTATAATTAAATTAAAAGGCCCGGGAGTAGGTTTAAAACCGGGTGTTCTGGCAAAAGTTGCAGGAAAACTCAGTGAAGAAAAAATCAATATTAACTCGGTTATCACCTCTCAAATCGCTATTAATCTTTTGCTTCAAAAGAAAGATAAAAATGCAGCTTTGCATGCCTTGAAAAAACTGGGTTTACATACGGTTACAGAGGTTCATGCACTGGATGAGGTTTCTGTAATAGCTATAGTTGGTCAGGGTATGCTTGATAATTATGGTATAGCAGCCAGAATTTTCACTGCAGCAGCCCGTGTGGGAATAAATATTAAAATTAGCAGTACAGGGGCTTCCCAGGTGGTAAGTTACCTTGTGGTGGACCGTGAAAACAGGGACAAAGCGGTGAAGGAAATCCACGATGAATTTTTTACAAACAATTAACATTAAAAATTATGTCAACTGAAAATACACATTTTGAAACATTACAAATTCATGCCGGTCATTCTCCGGATAGTGATACACATTCAAGGGCAGTGCCTGTTTATCAGACCACTTCCTATACTTTTGAAGATTCTGCACAGGCTGCCAATCTTTTTGGATTAAAGGAATTTGGTAACATTTATACCAGGATAATGAACCCGACCACTGATGTGCTGGAAAAGCGAATTGCTGCCCTGGAAGGGGGAGTAGGTAGTCTGGCTGTTTCGTCCGGTCATGCAGCCCAGTTTATTGCTCTTTCAACAATTGTTACCCAGGGCGATAATATCGTAAGTTCACCTTATTTATATGGGGGTACCTATAATCAGTTTAAGGTTACTTTTAAAGGACTGGGGATAGAAGCACGTTTTACCGAAAACATCGAAAGCAGTTCTTTTGAAAAGCTGATTGATGATAAAACAAAAGCCATTTACATTGAAACAATCGGAAACCCGGGATTTAATATTCCTGATTTTGAAGCAATAGCAAAGCTGGCGCAAAAATATGATATTCCCTTGGTCGTGGATAATACTTTTGGGGCAGCAGGTTTTCTTTTCAGGCCCATTGAATATGGTGCAAATATTGTAGTTGAGTCTGCTACTAAATGGATTGGTGGACACGGAACCAGCATAGGTGGAGTAATAACAGATGGTGGAAACTACAACTGGGGCAACGGAAAGTACCCGCAATTTACCGAGCCTTCTGAAGGTTATCATGGCATGAAGTTCTGGGATACTTTTGGTGCAGGTTCTCCTTTTGGGAACATTGCTTTTATTATTAAAGCACGTGTGGAAGGTTTGCGTGACTTTGGGCCGAGTATTAGTCCTTTTAACTCCTTTTTATTAATTCAGGGACTGGAAACCCTTTCCTTAAGAATGGAACGGCATATTGAAAATACACTTGCCCTTGCCACCTGGCTGGAACAGCAGGGGGAAGTGGAAAGCGTAAATTATCCCGGCTTAAAAAGTAGTCCCTTTTATGAATTAGGTAGAAAATATTTACCCAAAGGTCAGGGTGGTGTATTGTCATTTACCCTTAAGAAAGGTAAAGATGCGGCGATAACACTGGTTGAAAGTTTAAAACTGGTAAGTCACCTGGCTAATCTTGGTGATGCCAAAACACTAATAATTCAGCCTTCTGCGACTACACATCAGCAACTTTCAGATGAAGAGCAAATTGCAGCAGGGGTATTGCCATCAGGCTTAAGGGTTTCTGTAGGCTTAGAGCATATTGACGATTTAATCAATGACTTTAAACAGGCGTTTGAGAATATTTCATAATAATTTTTGTATTTAATAAATGGGATATCAAACTTTAAAATATAATGGGAAACTGGATCTTGAACTGGGAGGTTCTTTGTCTGATTTTCAAATCGGCTATCATACCTGGGGCAGTTTAAATAAGCAAAAGGATAATGTGATTTGGATTTGTCACGCCTTAACGGCTAATTCTGATGCACAGGACTGGTGGCCGGGAATGATAGGCAATGGCTACTTGTTTGATCCTTCCCGTTATTTTATTGTTTGTGCCAATATTCCGGGTTCCTGTTATGGTACAAGCGGACCGCTATCTGAAAATCCTGAGACGGGAAAGCCTTACTACCGGGATTTCCCGGACCTTACTTTCCGGGATGTGGTAAATTCGCATGAAATTTTACGCAAGCATCTGGGAATTCAAAAAATTCACACAGTTATAGGTGGTTCCATTGGCGGTCAGCAGGCAGTGGAATATAGTATTATGTACCCTGATCTTATTGATCACCTGGTATTTATTGCCTCCAGTGTGGCTTATGCCCCATGGGGGATTGCATTTGGTGAATCGCAGCGCCTGGCTATTGAAGCAGACCAGAGTTTTTATGAAGATATACCGGAAGGGGGACTGAGGGGGTTGAGGGCTGCAAGGTCTATCGCCCTGCTTAGTTATAGAAACGATATTATTTATAATAAAACTCAAGCTGAGGAAACATGCGAAGTTGTAAAGGATTTCAGGGCATCTTCCTATCAGGATTATCAGGGTGACAAGCTGGTAAAGCGTTTTAACGCCTATTCTTACTATACTTTATTAAACCTTTCGGATACTCATAATGTAGGAAGGA
>JAOZKQ010000317.1 GCA_029935275.1 Bacteroidales bacterium
GAACCCGATTTTATAGTTATTAATTATCTTAAAAAATGAAAATATTATTAATTAGGTTAGTTTCATATGCAACGATGCTGCTATTTCTGATATCAATTACATTTTCATGCAGGGAATCATTAATTGATAATGATCAGGTTTTAAATATAGGTTCACATCTGGAATTATTTATTGATGATTACATTATAGACAATTTGGGCGGTAAGGCTGAGACCAGGCTGCATCATCCTGTCATCAAAGAGCTTGCAATCATTCATGACGAACCATGGGAAGGTAATGGCAGTGGATATCACAGCATCTTCAAAGATGGTAATATATATCGGATGTATTATAAAGCCTGGCAGATCAAAACTGATAAAACCAGGACCCTGACGCCCTCAATTTTCTGCTGTTATGCAGAAAGTGATGATGGTATTCATTGGCGAAAACCAGAACTTGGTCTTTATGATTTCCAGGGATCTAAAGCCAACAACATTGTTTTCATCAGTGGCATGATGGGAGGTGTAGATGCTGATGGAGGACATCCGGCAGTTTTCAAAGATGAAAATCCTAATGTATCAGCTGATGCACTTTATAAAGCCATTCTACGTGCAAACAAAACAAGAGGTCTTTTTGCCTTCAAGTCACCTGACGGTATCCATTGGACACCAATGAGCCAGGAACCTATCATAACAGATGGTGCATTTGATTCACAGAACTTAGCTTTTTGGGATAATGAACTTGGCGAATACAGGGCATATTGGCGCTATTTTGATGAAGGGACTGAAGCCTCTCCCTACCAGGGCATCCGTGGTATTCGTACCGCAAAATCAAAAGATTTTATCAATTGGTATGACCAGGCTGATCTGATTTATATTGATTCTCAAAAAGAACAGCTTTATACAAACCAAATAAAACCTTATTACCGTGCACCGCATCTTCTAATAGGATTCCCCACTCGGTATATTGACCGGGGATGGTCAGAATCCATGGAAACCCTTCCAGAGCGCCAACATCGGGAATGGCGTTCCAGTATATCAGAACGTTATGGTAGTGCATTGACAGAAGGCCTGCTAATGACCAGTAGGGATGGTATAACTTTCAACCGGTGGGATGAAGCCTTTCTTCGTCCAGGCATTGAGAGAGTGGGAACATGGAATTATGGGCAGCAATATATTGCCTGGTCTGTTGTTGAGACAAAGTCTGCCCTTGAAGGAGCCCCAAAGGAACTATCTCTGTACGCTGTGGAAAATTATTGGACCGGAACAAGTAGTGACCTTCGCCGCTATACTTTGCGTATAGATGGATTTGTATCTGTCAATGCACCTATGAGTGGAGGTGAACTACTTACAAAACCCCTGACCTTTAAAGGAAACAAGCTATTCCTAAACTTCTCTTCCTCTGCAGCAGGTGGTATCCAGGTTGAAATTCAGGATAAAAACGGCAAACCCTTACCTGGGTTTACACTTGAAGACTCCCCTCCCCTTTTCGGTGATTCGATTGAGCGAATTGTAACATGGAAAGATGGGAAAGACCTGTCATCATTGGAAGGGAAAACTGTACGATTACGTTTTCTTATAAAAGATGCTGACCTGTTTTCTTTTCAATTTAAAAGGGAAAAACAATGAAAACCCTTCTTTTCGCGGCAATCATAATATTGATCACATCTCATGCAACATATTCAACAACATCAGTTGTTAACCTGACATGTGAGTATGCAAAGAGACCACTTGGAATAGATGTCAGAACGCCGCGCTTAGGATGGATAATAAATTCGGATGAGTATGGTTTTATTCAGACTGCTTATCAAATATTGGTAGCTGATAATCTTACCGACCTCAATGGTGACATAGGTAATGTGTGGGATTCAGGTAAAATTCTTTCATCCGAGAGTGTGGCAATTGCTTATAAAGGTGAGCAACTAAAAAGCAGACAAAGGTACTATTGGAAGGTGAAAATCTGGGATTCACAAAAAGTGGTATCACAGTTTAGTGAATCAGAATGGTTTGAAATGGGATTATTGTCTCCAGATGAATGGCAAGCCATATGGGTAGGTTTTACGGCAGGAATGACTGGACAAATACGCTACTTTAATAAAAAATTAAAAATTGACAAGCCCATCCAAAGAGGCACGGTATATATTGCCGGAATAGGATATTATGAATTGCGGTTAAATGGAAATAAAATTGGCGATCATGTTCTCGATCCTGGTACTACAAGCTATAATAAGCGTGTTTTATATAACACCTATGATATCACCGAATCATTGGTTGATCAAGATAATACACTGGGGGTAGTTGTTGCTCCAGGATGGTATGGTATGTCAAAACTGCTGCTGCAAATGGAATTATATTACAAAGATGGAACTAAGGAAATAATAAGTACCGGGGGGCCAGGATGGCGCATATCTATCGGGCCGGTGATTCAAAGCAGCATTTATGATGGTGAGACATATGACGCCCGACTGGAAAATCCAAATTGGGATAGAACGACCTCTACCGATTTTGGACGGATGATTCCTCTGCCTATTGAACCGCCGGGTGGGATACTTTGTGCCCAATTGTTGGAACCAATTAGAGTAGTTGAAAGCCGGAAAGCTAAAAAAATCACAGAACCGCATCCAGGTGTTTTTGTGTTCGATACAGAGCAGAATCTGGCCGGTTGGGCAAAAATCATATCCAAAGGTCCCTCAGGAACCAAAATCACCATGAGATTTGCAGAAACCCTTTATGACGATGGAACCATCAACCCAAAGAATCTAAGGACAGCCGAAGCAACGGATGTATATATTCTAAAGGGTGACGGAGAAGAAATATGGGAGCCCAGATTTACCTATCATGGGTTCAGGTATATACAGGTAGAAGGTTTTCCTGGTATCCCAACTCTGGATGACGTTGTTATTCAAGTTGTTCGATCCGATGTTAATCCGGTAAGTAATTTTGAATGTAGTAATGAACTTTTGAACCGTATTCAAACAATGGTTTGGTGGACAGAAGCAAGTAATCTTCATAGTATTCCAACCGATTGTCCGCAAAGGGATGAACGCATGGGCTGGTTAAATGACCTGACAGTGAGAATTGAGGAGGCTATGTTCAATTTTGATATGGCAAGATTTTATCCCAAGTACATGAATGACATTAAAGATACGCAAAGTAAAGATGGTGCAATCACATGTACAGCGCCATTTAAATTTGGATACAGACCAGCTGCGCCAGTGAGTGCCAGCTATGTAATAATGCCATGGATGCTATATAAATATTACAATGATACTTTAACAATTGCAAACCACTATCAAGGGGTAAAGTCATGGGTGGACCTGCTTGGCAACATCGCAGATGATGGGGTTGTTACTTTAAGTCACTATGGAGACTGGTCACCACCCATAAAGTTTGGGACAAAGGAACTATCGGCTTACTCCAGGGTGACGCCCGGTGCATTTATGTCCACAGGATATTTATACTATTGCGCCAACCTGATAGTTAAAATGGCTGATTTATTGGGGATGCAGGATGATATTGCTACTTACAAAAAGCTTGCAGAAACCACCCGGAATGCTATGAATAGAGCTTATTGGAATGAAGAATCTGGAGGATATGCAAATAATAATCAATCAGCCAATTCCTTTGCATTATTCCTCGGTATAGTTG
>JAOZKQ010000318.1 GCA_029935275.1 Bacteroidales bacterium
GTGCATTTTCTTTATTTTTGTGTTGTGATCTGGTCTCCTGATTTTCAATCACAAGACCAGAAGGAGCATGCCTTAGCCTGACTGCAGTTTCTACTTTATTCACATTTTGTCCACCAGCACCACTGGAACGGAATGTTTCCCAGGTAATATCTGCTGGGTTTATTTCAATTTCAATGGTATCATCTATCACCGGAGAAACAAAAATAGAGGCAAAGGTAGTTTGCCTTTTTCCCTGGGCATTGAAGGGTGAAATGCGGACAAGTCGGTGAACACCGTTTTCGCTTTTTAAATAACCATAAGCAAATTCGCCTGTAAACTCAAGTGTAGCAGACTTTATCCCGGCTTCATCTCCAGCCTGATAATCAATTTCTTTTACTTTATAATTGTTTCGTTCTCCCCAGCGAAGATACATCCTCATAAGCATCTCAGCCCAATCCAGACTTTCCGTTCCCCCTGCACCTGAATTTATCTTTAAAATTGCTCCAAAAGAATCTTCCTCATTCCTGAGCATATTTTTTAGCTCCAGCTCTTCAGTTTGTGTAAGTGCTGATTTGTATTGTTCATCCAACTCATCTTCTGTTGCTTCCCCTTCTTTTTTAAAATCATAAATCACAGAAAGATCTTCGAGTGCAGTTTGGATTTTGTCATAAGCTTTAATCCATACTTTGTCAAAAGATATTTCCTTTAACTTAGATTCTGCTTTTTTTGGATCGTCCCAAAATCCGGGCTGTTGGGTAATAAGCTCCTTTTCCTCTACTATTTTCTTTTTCTGGTCGATGTCAAAGATGCCTCCTCAACGCATCCCGGCGCTTTTCAAGCTCTTTTATCTGATCGTTTGTAATCATATTTAATTGAATTTAGAATACAAAAATAAGGAATAAGCCTTAACCTTGTTCATGGTTTACCCTAAAATTTTTGCATAAAATGAATTTTGTTTAGAATTTGATTTATTATTCTAACAGGAGTCTGTAAATTGTCCGGCTGATTTTTTTACCAGGTCATATTCAAAGCCTTTAGCTGTTGCGTATTTAATTAGTTTTGCAAGCTTTGCAAAACCTGATGGCTCCTTTAATACGGAGCTTTTCCCTTTTAGTAAGTTTGTTAAAACTGTTTGGTATTCTTCATCGGGTATTTTAGTTAGAATTGCCCTGTTAATGATTTCTTCATTTATTCTTTTACCTGTTAATCCATACCTGATTTTAATTTTCCCCCATCTGTTATTTCTGAATTTTGATCTTACATAACTTTCTGCAAACCGTTTTTCATCAATGTATTTCCCCTGTTTTAACTCCCTGAAGATTTTTTTATGAAACTTTTCAGGCACTTCCCATTCGATAAGTTTTTTTTCAATATCAAAAAGGCATTTTTCCTGCCTTGAGCAAAGATACTGTGCTTTTGACAGAGCCTTAAGGAAGATTCTCTTTGAATTTTCAGTTTCCATAGTTAAAGCTTTATGCCTTTGGCCATTCTATATTTCCCTGACAGGTCCTTACGGATTTCTATATTACTATAATGATTAGATAAGAGTAACTGATGGATTTCTTCAGGTAAATTTTCATTTATCTCAAGAAAAAGACTTCCTCCGGGTTTTAATATTCTCCATGCAAGAGGAATAATTACTTTATAAAATTTCAGAGGATCATTATCCGGTACAAAAAGGGCCGAATGTGGTTCCCAATTCAGTACATTTGGCTTCATTTTCAATTTCTCATATTCTGTAACATAAGGAGGATTGCTTACAATCAGGTCATATTTTTCATTCATTAGGTATTTTTCATTCATTAGGTATTTTGCAGGCTCCAGAATGTTACAAGCTTTGAAATTAACCTTTACCTGATTGAGTTTGCTGTTTTCATTGGCTGTTTTCAATGCCTCTTTATTAATATCCAGGCCGGTAATTATGGCATTGGAGATAAGCTTTTTTAAGGAAATGGCTATACAGCCACTACCGGTTCCAATATCCAGTATTTTAGGCTTATGCTCAGTATTCGATTCAACGATCCATTCTACAAGTTCTTCAGTTTCAGGTCTGGGTATCAGGGTATGTTCATTAACTTTTATGTTACAATTGTAAAATGTTGTTTCTTCAAAAATATACTGAATGGGTTTATATTGTTTTAACCAATGGCTAATGTTGTTAAAATTTACAAGCTGCTTTTTATTAACCAGTGTTCCGGAATTTTGGTACAGTTGGAACTTGTTGTAATCAAAAATCTTTTTAAAAGAAAGATAGACCAGGCTTTGAGCTTCATTCTCTCCGTAAAAGTTGGTTAATTGTGAGATTGTATCGTCAAATAATTCTTTAACTGTCATGTTTTTCAGACCTCGAATCAAAAAAATAGCATTCAAAGGTAATTAATTAAGTCTCAGGATGACTGGTAAAGTGTAAATTTGCCTATTTTTAACCCGGTATTGTTGATGGGTTAATAGATTTATCTTTTGCCTTGGTTTACTGCATGGGATGTTAACTTTAAGTTTCGAGTCAGATATTGAAAATGTGGAATTCTAAATGATTAATACAGATAAACATTCATATTATATGACCAGATGCCTGGAACTGGCAGCAAAAGCTGTTGGAAATACCAGGTCTAACCCGATGGTAGGGTCGGTGGTTGTTCACAGAGATGTTATTATTGGCGAGGGTTATCATCAAAAATTTGGGGAGAATCATGCGGAAGTAAATGCTATTCAATCAGTAAAAGATAAGGATTTATTAAAAGAGAGTACAATATATGTGAACCTGGAACCTTGTTCACATTATGGCAAAACACCTCCATGTTCTGATTTGATTATTGCTATGGGCATTCCTCGTGTTGTGGTGGGAACAATGGACCCTAACTCTGTTGTTGCAGGCAGAGGGATTGAACGGATGGAACAAGCTGGTATCCAGGTTAAAATAGTTGTATTGGATAATGAATGCCGGTTCTTGAATCGGCGGTTTTTCACATTTCATGAAAAAAAGCGGCCTTATATTATTTTAAAATGGGCGCAGTCTTATGATGGTTTTATTGATGTCATCAGGGATAAAGAAACTCCTCTTGGCCCTCATTGGATATCTGGACCCTACGAGCGTATGCTTGTACATAAATGGAGATCTGAAGAAATGGCTATTCTTGTGGGAACTAATACGGTAAACAAAGATAACCCATCACTTAATGTTCGGGATTGGGCTGGTCTTTCACCGGAAAGGTTTTTAATTGACAGGACGCTTCGTTTAGATAAACGGTTGAAGTTATTGAATGGTTCTTTACCTTCAACGGTTTTTACTGAAAAAGAAAATAATACCGGCCTTGATTATAAAACTGTACAACTTAATTTTAATAAGGATATATGGCCTCAAATAATGGACTATTTGTATAGAAAGGATATAGTTTCTATACTTATTGAAGGGGGGGCTAAAACCATAAACAGTCTTTTAAACCTGGGGTTGTGGGATGAAGCCAGGGTATTTACCGGTCGTAAAAAATTTGGGGAAGGTATTCCTGCACCTGTTATTAAATCCACTCCCTCGAAGATGGAGAATCTTTGGAAAACTGAGCTGAGTATTTACTTTATGAATAGACTCTAAATAGTGTGTGTCTATAATATCGGGATATTATTAAATTGCGTTCCATATTAT
>JAOZKQ010000319.1 GCA_029935275.1 Bacteroidales bacterium
ATTTACATTTTCATAGTTACGCCTAATGATGTACCAAAACCAGTTCCTCCCCCTATTTCAAGGTTAAGTCCCCACTTTTCACTCCAAAACCAACGTCCACCAACATGGATCTTTAAATCCAAACCACTTGTATGTGCATCGTCAAAAGCAATCTTAAAACCAATATTTGCACCGGCATAAAAATCCCAGTTACTTGGAATTCCAATTAAACGGTTCCAATGATAATCTCCCCTTCCGTTAATTGCCATATAATTAAAACCATCTAAGTTAAAACTTGCTGAACCTCCAACTGTAATATCATTGTGTACTGCCCAGTCCATTCCCCAGTAAACAGGAACTCCATCTCCAAATCCAAGACCAAAATTCATTTGTTTTCCCCCTTTAGAAAGTGGGGCTTCTCCCTGGGCAAAGGTCATTGCTGACATCATTAAAAACGCAAATACAATAGTAATTTTCTTCATTTCAATTAGTTTTAGTTAAAATTAGTTAAACATTTTCTGCAAAATTAATAAAACCAGATTCAATTTACAAATATTCAACTCATTTTATTTAAAATCACTCTAAATAAAATCTCTGTGCTTACAGGAAGGCTATTTAATTATTTATTTCACCAGGCGGATTCTAGAGTTCAGGCATCAGTCCACAAATTGCCCTATAAAATCATGGATTATCTTTTCTGAAAAACCATACTTATCAAGCAATCTTACAAAAGCACTGCCAATAATTCCACCGGCAGCATATTCCGACACCTGGTCAAAGGTTTCTTTGTTAGAAATACCAAAACCTGCAATTACCGGAACCCTCAGCTTCATTTCTTTTATTCGTTTGAAATAGGCGATCTGTGCCTCCCCAAATCCTTTTTTTGCACCGGTAACCGAAGCCGCTGACACCATATAGATAAAACCCTCGCTAATGTTATCTGTAAGCCTGATCCGTTCTTCTGATGTACCCGGAGTAATAAGGAATACAGGAATAATTCCATATTTCATGAAAACTGTATTGTAATTCTCTAAATATACCTCCAAAGGCATATCGGGCAGGATTACCCCATCAATACCAATTTCACTGAGTGCCTTACAAAAAGCTTCCACACCAAACTGCAAAACAGTATTAAAATATCCCATCAACAGGAGTGGGATTTTCACATCTTCCCTTACTAATTTAAGATCTTCCAGAAGTTTTTTTACGGTCATCCCTCCTTCCAGTGCTTTCTGACTACTTTGTTGAATAACAGGCCCGTCAGCCAAGGGATCAGAAAAGGGTATCCCAATCTCAATCATATCAACACCATTTTTTTCCAAAGCCTTAATAATGGATAGTGTAGAATCCGGATCAGGATGCCCGGCGGTAAAATAAACAGACAGGATATTTTTAGATTTCCCCTTAAATAGTTTTTTTATCCTATTCATGTTTTGTTAATTTTCCAGGACATTCTTTTCTATTAAATTTATCGTCTGACCATTTTCCCTGTTTATACCCTATATGTTTTTTTTGAATACCAAAATATTCATTTTCACTGAATAATGTGTTCGTAAAAACACAATTACCAATCAAATTCCATAATTTTTTGTACGAAAGCCTAAAAAGCGATAATTTACAGACACCAGGCCTGATTTTCTATCGCCAATAATCCCCACTTCTGTACGGACCTGCCATCTCTTATTTAACTGGTATTGCATACCAATTATTCCGTTCCAAAGCTGCTTGGTCTGCTTATCCATTCCATATCTAATAATTGCATCTCCGTCGGCAGCATCAATACGGTCCACAATGGGAGTAAGGACATTATCTGCTATTTCAATTTTCTTTGCATCACCAGGCTTATTTGGATTAAGACCATCGTACCAATCCCAATAGTTATTAACAATTTCATCAGCGCGCTCCCAGGTTTCTGGTGGCAGGGCATCAATCATTTTTATTGCACCACTTGTTTCAGTTCCCATTTTCAATTTCATGCCGCCAACCCAGACAGCAATATTACTTTCGGGATGATTTTTAAAAACAAAAGTATGGCCAACACGCAATCCCAATACATTTACCCTGGTGGGCTCTTCCAGCAATTCGGGTTTATTCCATGTAAAATTGGCATCTACCGACAGCCATATTGGCCCAATACCTGCTGCCCCCATAATACCAATCCCCATAGTCCTTATCCCCTGGTCAACGACTGATTTAAACGCCACCGGCTTTGTGAGAAAGACTTCTGTATGGGAATGTCCATACCCAAATAATCCATATACATTTAGAAAAGGAAAAATCCAGATATCAGGCCTTACATTAAAGGAATAGGAAGTGTTCGAATTTTCTCCGAATTCAATAAAATCAATGGGGGTTAATGGTATATCCTGATTGTCAGTCTGTAGGCCAAGTTGCATATTTGTAATATCAATTCCCTGATCCATCCAAATAAAGTTTGTCATTAAGCCAATAGGATAAGGTATATCAAAGCCCTTAGAGTATGCTCCCTGCCCCCAAATTGGGAAGGTATAATTGTATTCAACATTTTTCAGGCTATCAGTATATGCCTGGTGTACAGATCGTACTTTTTTTGAGGCGTATTGTGCCTGGCTTTGTTGGGTGATCAAAGATATGAATAAGACCACCAAAATTAATATTCTATAAAATATTTTCATTTTTACCCCATTTAACATATTACAATTTTACTATTTATTCTCTTTTGCTTCTTTACGTGCTTTCTTTTTCGCTGCCTTTTCTGCGGCTTTTTGCTTAGCTCCTTCTCCTGCCCCAATGGGAATATTCAATTTCAGGAATATTGAACTGTTTTTGGTCCCGGCCCTTTCTTTATAAACATCAACAAAGCCATAATAATATTTAGCCCCCAGTGTCCAACCTGATCCTTCAAAAAGCGTATATCCCATTCCAAGCATAATCCCGGCATCCAGTTTGTTTATCTTCTCTTTGTTATATTCCTTAATTATGGCATCTCTGCCGTCAATGTCCGCTTCAAACTCCACCCATGATTTGTACATCAAGCCAAATTGAGGCCCGGCTTCCACATACATATGGTTTTTAAACTTATACTTTGCAAGTGCAGGTATTAAAAAATAATTCATTTTTTGGCTGTAATCCCCTTCTGCCCGTTGATTAGGGTCATCAAAGTCATTATAGATAGTAGCCCCGAGAAAAGCCAGGTCGTTGTCCGTAAGTTTATCCACTCCCATATTGGCCTTTACTAAAACACCGGTATAAAGAAACCATTGGTTTTTTATACGTATATCGAAATAAAACCCAAGATTCAATTTACGGGCAAAATCATTTGTCTCCATGCCGGATATGTTTGTCCAGTTGATTCCACCTTCGAGGCCAAACTCCAGGTTTGGAGAATTTAATTTATCCCCCAGTAATAAAGTTATAAGCACCTGTGAATGCGATTGGAAGCCTATGAATAAAGTAAAAAATACAAGTACGGTTTTTTTCATTCTATCTGTCAATTTGTGAATTGTCAAGTATAACCATTATTAAAGGAAAATTCAATGGACAGGTGCACTTTTTTCCTAAAAAATATACATACTATTTCATCCATGCACTCCCAACAACTACATAAAATGCCCAATCCTCCGGCCCTCTTGCAACATCTATACCCATT
>JAOZKQ010000320.1:0-1659 GCA_029935275.1 Bacteroidales bacterium
ACATAAACCGGCCTAATCAGAACAAAACTTATTGAAATAACGAATGTCGAACAAGGAATAATGAATTTCGAAGGGGGCATCTTTTATCATAAATATGAATCCACAAATAAATAATATCAGGTCTTTTATAAAGGCAACAGTTGTCCGGATAATCATAGTGCTTGCTATCCTGCTAAACAGCTGTAATAGTGAAACTAAAAATACCGCTGAGGATAATTCAATTTTGAAAGAATCTGTTCTTAAAACATCTGCCAACTGGCAACTCTTTATTGATGATTACTGGATTGCCACCAGCGAAAATATTACAAGCAAATTACACCAGCCGGATAGACATGGCAATAATCCATTGATTAAAGCAGATGTTTCCTGGGAAGAAAATCCATATTGCTTTGGTACAGTTATTTACGATGAAGAAGAATCAATTTTTAAATTCTGGTATCAGAGCTACAATCATGCTTTAGGGATTCCCGAACGAACTCCAGTACTTTATTCCACAAGTACCGATGGTATTCAATGGATCCGGCCAAAGCTCGGCATAATCGAATTCCAGGGTTCCAGAGACAATAATATTGTACTCCAAAACTATGGTTTTCATGATCTTTACTCCCCCAGTGTCATAAAAGACAATGCAGACCCTGACCCAAACCGACGATACAAAATGATATGGTGGGATTTCCCCTTAGGGGATGAGGGCTATCAGGATGATGGGATGTGTGTTGCTTTTTCACCGGATGGTACCCAATGGACGAAACACCCCGGCAATCCGGTTCTTCATGCAAACAAAACTGAACAATCTATTAGTGATGTGATGTCAGTTATGCAGGATAAAAATACAGGTAAATTTGTTGCATATACTAAAGGTTGGGCAAATCCCTGGCCTGCGTTCCGGCAAATTGTACGCACCGAAAGCAGCGACTTTATTCACTGGTCAGAACCGGAGGTTGTAATCAGTCACAAACACGATTTAAGTGATCCTCAATCTTATGGAATGACCACATCGCAATATGGAAATAATTATATCGGATTGTTGTATTCCTATAAAAATCCCGGTGATGAGACTATTGATGTTCAACTTACTGTAAGTCATGATAATAAAAACTGGACTCGTGTTGCCAACCAGGACACATTTATTCCCCTGGGCAAATCCGGCAGCTGGGACGATGGAATGATCTTTTGTACACCTATGTTCAATCATGGCGATAAAACGATGATTTATTATAGTGCCTGGAATGGACCACACAACACAAAAGCCCGCCAGAGCGGTATAGGTCTGGCAACACTTCGACTCAATGGTTTTGTTTCACTCAATGCGAAAAAAGAAGGGAACATAACTACCCGAATACTTAAGAATGCTAATGGCCCTTTATTGGTTAACGTAGATGCCAGAGAGGGATCTTTGCGTGCCGAGTTGCTGGATGTAAATGGTAATCCAATTTATGCTTATACAATTAATGATTGTATTCCAATTCAATCTGATGATGTTTCACAACTAGTGGAATGGAAAAATCACAATAAATTACCCAATTCATCCGAACCATTCCAAATACGATTTGAAATAACAAAGGCTTCTTTGTATGGCTTTTATGCTGGTCCTGATGCGAAGCGGTTTATTAATGATCTTACAAATAAATTGTCCGGGGGTGCAGATATTAAAACTAT
>JAOZKQ010000320.1:1759-3602 GCA_029935275.1 Bacteroidales bacterium
TAATCAATTTTAAAGGAGATTTTAGATGATGCATTTTAATGAAAACCGCTTAGGTCTTTACTTGTTAATTGCTATTAGTTTACAATTATGCGTTTCTTCCCGGGCACAGGAACCAATCACCGGACAAATAAACGATTACATAAATTCCCAGGGAGGTGATTGGCGAAACATAGATAATGCACTGAGTGTTATTCCGGATGAAAATTATGCCGATCAGCCATATGTAGTCATTGCTAAAAACGGCGATTGGGTCTGTGTTCTTACGACAGGGCCTGGTTCAGAAAGCCGGAAGGGTCAGCATATGGTTGCTTCAGTAAGTTCAGACCAGGGTAAAAGCTGGTCGCACCTGATCAATATTGAGGAATCAGATGCTCCTCCTTCCTCATGGGGAATCCCCTATGTTACCCCTTATGGAAGGATTTATGTCTTCTATACTTTTAACGGTGATAAAATAGAGAGTTATCCGAATGGAGAGCCATTACAGCATAATACTGAGCTGGGATGGTATTGCTTCAAATATTCAAATGACAACGGACATACATGGTCAGATCGCCACCGTATCCCAATGAGGAAAACAACATTGGATTATATTAATCCGTGGAACGGGGATGTCCAGCTTTTCTGGGGCGTTTCAAAACCATTTTCTCATAAGGGCTCCATGTATTTCTCTTTCACAAAGTTGGCCATACATCCTCAGGATATGGGCGAAGGTTTCTTGTATAGATCAGACAACATAAATACAGAAAGAAATGTCACCAAACTTCATTGGGAGCTTTTGCCGGAAGGAAATACCGGGATCAGTTACACAGCTCTTGGAATAACCCAGGAAGAACACAATATTGTCCCCTTGAGCAATGGCAATTTGTATTGTTCGTTTAGGACAACTGAAGGTTATCCGGCTAATTCATATAGTTATGATAATGGAAGAACCTGGACCACTCCTGTATATATCACCTATTCTGATGGAAGCGTCTTAAAAAATCCGAGAGCATGCCCCCGGGTATTCAAAGCATCAAACGGTAAATACCTTATATGGTATCACAACAATAATATCAAAGGATATAAAGGACATCGTAACCCGGTATGGATTTCGGGAGGAATAGAAAAAGAGGGTAAAATTCTTTGGTCACAGCCTGAAGTTTTGTTGTACGGGCCCCAGGAACTTCGAGGCATGAGTTATCCAGATCTGATAGAAGAAAATGGGAATTACTGGATCAGTGAAACGCAAAAATCCATTGCACGTTTGCATGCCATTGATAAAAACCTACTGGAGAGAATCTGGAAACAGGGAACAACGAGAAAATTAACAAGAAAAGGCCTTATTTTGGAAGAAAGTGATATCTCTGGTCAACTGAATTTGGATTCTCCTGGTTTACCTGATCTGAAAAATGGCTCATTTACTATTGAACTTCTTATGAATATTAATAAATTGAAACCCGGACAGACAATATTTGACAATACAGATTTTCAAGGAAATGGGGTGAAAATCGAAACAACTCCTGAAAGAACTGTTAAACTGATTTTGAAAGAAGGTGATTATCAGGCATCGCTTGATACAGATCCAGGACTGGTAGTAAAAGGTGAAAATCATATTGTATTCATTGTTGATGGACAGGCGAACCTCCTTACTTCCCTTGTAAACGGGAAACTATGTGATGGCGGGAGATACCGGCTACAAGGATGGTCATGGTTCGATGAAAATATCGTTGATGTTAGCACAAGTGAGAATCTGATAATAATGGCCGACTTTGACGGATCGGTAAGGAAATTGAGGATCTATAACAGATACCTGACCACTTCCGAAGCCATAAGCAATTACTATTTTGAAATACATTAACCATCC
>JAOZKQ010000321.1 GCA_029935275.1 Bacteroidales bacterium
GTTTTTCAGTTTCAGCAGGAGGCCATGAACAGTTGGATTGTCCTGTTTATTTTGCTTCTGATCAAATAAATGATTTATCGGATAGAAGTTCTTTACACCTGTTTGAAATTGTGAAATCAGGCTTACAGGAGGTGAATTTTCAATTTGAGAATGAATCGTCAAACGGCTTCTGGTTTATACTGGATGGAAAAACACCTAAAAATACACAAAGGCACTTTTTATTAAGAACTGAGAAAAAGATAAAGGCTGTTTCACTTATGCAGGTTGAGCAATCAAAGGATGCCCTTGTATTGATGAAAAATGAGCAAAAAATTCTAAAATATCAGAAACAAACCATAATGCCACCTAAAGGGGTGGATCCTATATATGGGAAGTCCGGATTTATTCACCCTTTATGGTCGCCCGGGGGAGAGGTGCTGACCCGTATTCAACCACCAGACCATTATCACCATTATGGCATCTGGGGGCCATGGACTAAGACCCATATTGATGAACGGGAAGTAGATTTCTGGAATCTTGCTAAAGCTCAGGGCACGGTTAAGTATGAAGATCTGCTGGCAGTATCTGAAGGTCCTGTTTATTGTGAAATTAGTGTGCATCAGCTACATGTTGATTTTGGTCAGGAAGGGAAAAATGAGAAACAGGTCGCCCTGAATGAAGAACTATCTGTCCGGGCATGGAACCTTGGAGAAAATGCCTGGCTGATTGATTATACCAGCACCCAGAGCAGTCCACTAAAAAATGGAATCTTACTGGATGCTTATCGTTATGGGGGAGGAATAGGGTTTCGTGCTACTGAGAAATGGAAAAAGGATAATTGCACGGTGTTAACTTCCGAAGGTAAAACCAGGGAAAATGCTGATGGAACAACAGCCCGCTGGTGCAGGCTTGAGGGAGAATCCATTGCTGGTCGAAGTGGAGTCCTGTTTATGGATAACCCTGAAAACAAAGAATATCCTCAGCCCATGCGTGTGTGGCCTCTGGATTCTAATAATAAGCGTGGCGATTTATTTTTTGAATTTTGCCCTATTCGTCATAATTCATGGAAAATGGGAAAAGGGAAAGATTATCAACTTAAATACCGCTTGTATGTTTTTGATGGTGACATTAGTGCCTTAGAGGCGGAATCAATATGGCAGGGTTTTGCACATCCTCCCAAAGTTACAATGGAGTAAATTATTAAAATAGTAAAAAAATGAAAAAATTATTTTTTATTTCACTCATGTTATTCTCAGGAATACTTAGCCTTCTGGCAGGAACAAGGAAAGAAAAAGATTTTCAGTCGGTTAAAGGGAAGCAGGTATTAATATTTACAAAGAATGGTGAAGGTTATGTTCATGATAACATTGCCGCCAGTGTAAAGGCCCTCAAAGAGATTTGTAAGGAAATGGGAATGTCGGCGGATGTTACTGATAATCCGGCTAAATTTACCGATGAAAATCTCAAAAGATATGATGCTCTTATCTTTACAAATACAAATAATAAGGTATTTGATACCGATGAACAAAAAAAGGCATTACAAACTTATATTCGTAGCGGTGGTGGTTTTGTGGCCATCCATTCAGCAAATGCCACAGAACGCGACTGGCCCTGGATGTGGTCGATGGTTGGAGGGAAGTTTGTCCGCCATGCCCCGCATCAGCAATTTGATGTGCTGGTGACAGATTCCAATCATCCTTCCACCAGCTTTTTACCCGAAAGATGGACAGTAAATGATGAATGTTATTATTCAAATCAACTAAATCCGGATATTCATGTTTTACTGTCAGTAGATCTGACAACGATTAAGGATGAAGGCATGAAGGAGTATCCTGGAGAAACATTTGGACATTTGTTCCCTCTTTGCTGGTGTCATAAGTTTGATGGAGGAAGAGAATGGTACACAGCCTTAGGGCACGATATCGAATTTTATGATGACCCGGATTTCAGGAAGCATTTGGCTGGAGGAATATTATGGGTACTTGGTGTTGAAGATATTGATTTGAAATAATAGAATGTGTTATTCTTTGAATAATGCTAAGTTTATGAACTACAATTAATACCATTACTATGGAAAGAAGAAAATTTATGAAAAAAACATTGGCTACTGTAGCCGGATCTATCATAATACCAACAATTGTACCTTCTTCCGTTTTTGGGAAGAATGCACCTAGTAATAAAATAAATATTGGTCAGATTGGATGTGGTCGTATTGCCAGAAGCTGGGATATGCCGGGTGTTATGAAATTGGATTCGGCAAGGATGGTGGCAGTAAGTGATGTTGATGTTAACCGGATGGCTGATGGGAAGAAATTAGTTGACAAGTATTATTCCAAAACGAAAAATAGCAAGAAATATGTAGATGTTAAGATGTATGGCGACTACAAGGAAATGCTTTTGAATAAGGATATTGATGCTGTAATTATCAGTACTCCAGATCACTGGCATGCTCAGCCGGCCATTGAAGCGGCTCTTGCAGGAAAGGATATTTATCTGGAGAAACCAACTGCACTGACTGTCACAGAAGGTAGGATGCTGAGTGATATTGTAACCAGAGAGGGTGTTATTTTGCAAATGGGAACCCAGCAGCGTTCAATGCCACAATTCCGTATAGCGGCTGAGTTGGTAAGGAATGGCAGGATTGGAGACCTGCAAACTGTAAAGATTGGCCTTCCCGGTGACCCGTCAGGTCCGGAAGCTGAAGAAATGCCTGTTCCAAAGAATCTGAATTATGATATGTGGCTGGGATCTACACCGGAGGTTTATTATACTGAACTCAGAGTACATCCACAGGAAGGATACAGCCGGCCGGGCTGGTTGCGTTGTGAACAATTTGGGGCAGGCATGATCACAGGCTGGGGACAGCATCATTTTGATTCAGCCGCCTGGGGGATGAATACAGAACTTACAGGACCTGTATCTGTGGAATCGGTGGCTGAGTTTCCTGTTTCCGGGCTTTGGAATGTGCATATGGATTTTATGGTGAAAGCTGAATATGAAAATGGAATAAGCATGTACACCAGTAATGGCTATACAAATGGAATACGATATGAAGGTACTGATGGATGGATTTTTGTTTCCAGAGGGAGTTATTCTGCAACGGCCAGTGATCCTGTAGATCAGGAGAAAAGCCGTAAGGCGCTGGATGCCAGTGATCCGAATATTTTAACTTCTGAAATTAAAGAAAATGAGATCCATCTATATAAGAGTGATGACCATCATGGGAACTGGTTGGATTGTATTCAAACGAGGAAGCAACCCATTTCTTCTGTTGAACCAGGTCAGCGTTCCTGTTCGGTATGCCTGATTAGTCATATAGCCATGAAAGTGCCGGGGAAATTAAGCTGGGATCCTGGTAAGGAACAATTTACCAACAATGATGAGGCAAATGCACATCTTTCTCGTCCACAAAGGGCTCCTTATGGTACCACTAATATCAAAATGTAGTGGAATTGGAAAGCCTGTCGTGAAATATTTTTTGTTTAATCCATTTAATTAAATATTAACACAATGAAACAAAAATTTTCTATTTTAATTTTCACTTGCCTGATTTTATTTTCGGCTTGTTCAGGGGGCAATAAAAACTCTTCTAAAATG
>JAOZKQ010000322.1 GCA_029935275.1 Bacteroidales bacterium
CTAATGGCTGTGGGGCACTGGGTTTGCGGGTTGAACAAAAATCTGAACTGGAGGAAAAGATGCAAAAGGTTCTTAATCACAAAGGAACTGCCTTACTGGAAATAAAAACCGATGTGAATTTGATTTAACCCTGCCTTTTCGCCTTATCCTTTTCGGATACTCTCAATCGTTCGATTACTTATTGTAGCCATTATCGGATATGACATTGCCTGCATTCGGTTCATTCGGATATATTTTTCTGATGCTATGTATTCTGACAGATCATCCCAGGTTCCATGATCTTCAATTACTGCCCCCATATGAACAAATCCTTTTTCTCCGAAGTTAAATTCACAACTGCTCTTTCCATCCTTAAAGGAAACCGAATATCCGAATGGCCTCCCGCTACTCTTTAATCGCTTCAAGGCTCCTTCATAGAAAGCTTTATCGTTGATATATGAATCTATTGATTTCCACTCTCCTTCAATTTCAACATCTATCCATGAATGTGCACCTGCTTTCGGCAAGAATGGAAATGCAAATCCAGGGAATACCCCTCTCATAATATCAATATCAATAAGGGCACAATGGATTTTAGCTGGTATATTTGACGCTTTGCAGAGCGCGAGAAAGAGACTTGCCTTGGTATTGCAATAGCTGAATCCTAATTCGAGGACTTCAGAGGCTTTCAATTCATCCCATGTGGATGGAAAACCAAACTTAATACTGTCTCTCATAAAATAAAAGATAGCCTCAAGTTTCCCTAAACGCGTAGCTTTCCCTTCAGTTAGTTCTTTAGATTTTCTGATGATGGAGGAGTGAGTGTAATCGGATAATATAACTGTTGTATTCATTTGATCATCTCCTTTCATGATTTAATTGAATAAAGTAGTGAAGGACTGGCTAACTAACATATTATTTTACTGCCAATATTAGCATCTCCCCTAATATACAACATATTATCCAGAAAGTCCAAAAAAATTCAATTCATATCGAACCTTACCAAGCCAGAAATTTCTGAACAAAAATCAAACAATTGAAACGGTTGAACTGGTCACTGGTATTAATGTATTTTGGTGTATTGTTTTTCCTGGTTTCCGGGGTATTGGGGGCCTTTTTAGATCCGGAAAACTTCATTAGCAGTTCAACTATGATTGCAGGGCTAATGGTATTGATCTTTGCTATCGTTTTATTAACTGTTTATGGATTTAAATCCGTGCATATAAGGGAAAAACATTTGAGGTTATGAAGGGTTTTATAATATTCTCCATTTTTTTACTTCTAACGACTGGATGAGGTACGAGTGTCACCCTCCATCCTCTTGTTCGGTCTTGCTACTTCTGCAAGTCCTTTTCGAGTTCTATCCTTCGAGCCTGTAGTTCAGCCAGCCTTTTTTTCAGACGGGCCATTTCCCTCTTGATCTTACGCAGTTCTGTCTGATCATTGCCCTTGGACAAGTATTCCCCGCCAAGCTCATCAGCGATATACTTCTCAAGCTGACCCCTCAAAAGTTTCAGATAGGGATTTCCCCACATCACCCCTTCGCGGAATTCAAGTTTTCCGGCACGAATGCCCTTTACAACGAAATCACGATCTACACCATATTCCTTCTTCGCCGTTACGTCACTGAGGGTTGCCCCTTTCCGATTCCATTCGCCGTGTTCCGCCATATATCACTTCTGTCTTGGACTGAACCTATTATCCTACTGCCAATATCGGCATTAATAACAAATATCGGCATATTATCCGGTAAGTCAAGAAAAAATTCAAATAAAGGCTGAGAAAATTCAAGAGGCAAGTGCATCTTATTCATTATCCTTGTTTTTTGAAGAAAGGAACTACTAGAAACCCCCTTATTTCTTGTACCACCGCAATGGTTTTGATTGCTCCCTAATGTTAATACCCTTAGCCTCTAAGTCAAGTTGTACTGTTTTTGCACACCAACCTGACTTTGCCCCTTCTGGAAACAATGATTCTGGTAAATGGGCAACAACCTTTTCTTGAATTTCCTTTTGAGTCACTCCAGGCTTCGATGTTGGTAGAATTTTCAAAAATGCTGATTTCATAGCATAGTATTTTTCAGCATCAACTCTTGTTGAATGCTTAGGAACATTTACGTTTTAAACTACAACTTTTTTAGTATCGGATTTATCCATTAACTACTCCATTTTTAGCGCCTAACGTTGGAGCTCACTGGTTTTTACAGAGCGCAGCGGAGTAAAAACCCAGTGCAACGATTTGTTATCGGCTTTTTCAATTAGTCTGCAATTGTTACATATCCGCGTATATAATCTTCTGAATCCATCTGTTTAAGAATAAATTCAGCCACATCGGCTCTACTAATATTTACTCCTTTTGGTGGTAAAATATCTCTTGCTATGCGATAATTTCCCGTTCGCGGTTTATTGTTCAACCGTAGCGGACGAATGCCCGTCCAATTAATATCTTCGCATTCTGCAAGAAAACGTTCAGCTCTTCTCATATCATCGTATGTGCCCTTAAGCATTGGGCGTATCATTGTTTTATGAATTAATGCTTCATTTGGGTCGGGAATTGTGCCAACTGAGAGTAATGCCACAAACCGATTAATTTTGTGTTTACGCATCGCTGTTACAACATTCTTAAAACCTTCTGAATAAAGTATAGTAGGTTTACGTGCTTTAGAGAAGCTTGTGCCAGTTCCTACAGCGCTGATAATTACATCGCTATCTTTAATAAAACCATCAAATGATTGCAATTTTAATATATCGCCTTCTTTAACTGTTAAATTGGAATGTTCAATCTTAATCGAATTTGGATTTCGAACAATTACTGTTACTTTGTGTTCATCCTCTATCGCCTGTTTGAGTATTTCATTTCCTGTTAGTCCTGTGGCTCCAAATAATACTATTCTCATTTTTTCACTCCCTGTATTTTATTGCTTATAATTCTAATTTACTATTCAATTCTTTACTTTACTAACTGCCGATAACATATTATTCTACTGCCAATATCAGCATTAATAACAAATGTAGGCATATTATCCGGAAAGTTAAAAACATGTTCACTGTTAAACGAAGAACTCACCTGCGCAAAGCCTTGAGAGATCAGAATTACAAAAACAATCGTTTCTTCTGACAGGACTAGTCTTTAATAAAGAAAATCAAACAAACTTCCCTTTAGATAACAATCCTTCATTGTCAATCATCCATTTTACCGATTCCTGAACAGCTTGTAACGAACTGTAGCGTGGGGAATAACCCAGTAAGCGTTGGGCTTTGGCTATACTGCAATTTGGACTGTGGGCTATATGGTCCCATGTTGCAGATGCGACATCTTCACTTACCGTTTTCTTCCACTCTTCCCATGGTAAATAACCCAACCGGGCTTCCTGTCCAAACCAGGATGCCATTGTCTCTGCATAGCCTCGCAGTGTCAGCGCTGCCGGCGACACTACGTGAAAACTTTCTCCTACAGCAAGACTCCAATTACTTAAGGCTTTCATAAATGCCTGGGCTACATCATCAGCATGAACGTGATGTATGGTTTCCATCCCAATATTTGGAAGCAACACTTGCTTGCCTTTAGCTAGCTTCCTAAATACACC
>JAOZKQ010000323.1 GCA_029935275.1 Bacteroidales bacterium
CTTGTGATTGAAAATCAGGAGACCAGATCACAACACAAAAATAAAGAAAATGCACTTCGTTTACTGCGTTCCAATCTGTATGAGCTGGAACTCCGGAAACAAATGGAAGAACAGGCCAAAAGGGAAGGAGCAAAAAAGAAAATAGAATGGGGCTCACAAATACGAAGTTACGTGTTACACCCTTATAAAATGGTAAAAGATTTGAGAACAAATCATGAAACATCGAATGTGCAAGCAGTATTAGATGGCGACCTGAATAGTTTTATAAAGTCTTATTTAATGGAATTTGGCGGAGAACTTTAATTAAACACACAATAATTATGCTGAAGATTTATCACAACTCAAGGTGTAAAAAAAGCAGGGCAGGCCTGGCATATTTACAGGAAAAGACATCTGATTTTGAAATTCGGGAATATCTTAAGGAATCTTTTACACCAGAAGAATTAATAGATGCCCTTAAAAAGATGAATAAAAAACCTTTTGATATTATCCGGAAACAAGAAGAAGTTTATAGAAAACAGTACAAAGGCAAAGAATTCCCGGATGACCAATGGATAAAGATTCTTATTGAAAATCCAAAACTCATTGAACGTCCCATTGTTGTGAGTAATAATAAGGCTGTACTGGCACAACCCCCGGAAAATATTGATAAATTACTATAAATACAATTAACAATAATAAATTAAAATTAACAAATCATGAAATTTAGAATTGAACATGACACCATGGGTGAAGTTAAAGTACCTGCTGATAAATATTGGGGGGCACAAACTCAAAGATCAAAGGATAATTTTAAAATTGGCGGTAATACTATGCCCATCGAAATTGTCCGGGCTTTCGCAAAACTTAAGAAAGCAGCTGCCTATGCTAATGCAGAGTTGGGTGTACTACCGGAAGAAAAAGCAGAACTGATTGGTCAGGTTTGTGATGAAATAATTGAAGGTAAATTGGATGAACAATTTCCACTGGTTGTATGGCAAACCGGTTCCGGGACACAATCCAATATGAATGTCAACGAAGTAATAGCTAACCGCGCACATGTTTTACGTGGCGGTAAATTGGGTGAGGGGAAACACTTTATACATCCCAATGATGATGTGAATAAATCCCAGTCTTCAAATGACACTTTCCCAACAGCAATGCATATAGCTACCTGCGATTTAATTTCTCGTGTAACCATTCCAGGAATTAATACATTACTGGATACTCTTAAAAATAAGGCAGTAGAATTTAATGATATCATTAAAATAGGCAGAACCCATTTGATGGATGCAACTCCCCTAACCCTAGGACAGGAGTTTTCCGGTTATTATGTTATGTTAAGGCATGGATTAGAAAATTTGGAATGCACGTTACCACATTTATATGAACTTGCATTAGGCGGTACGGCTGTAGGCACAGGACTAAATACTCCTAAGGGATTTGATATTTTGGTAGCAAAAAAAATTGCAGAATTTACTAATTGTTCATTTATTACTGCCGAGAATAAATTTGCTGCACTTTCTGCTCATTGTTCCTTAGTACAGGTTTCAGGAGCACTCAAAACTATTGCTGTAGGGCTTACAAAAATAGCTAATGATATTCGGTTCTATGCATCTGGTCCCCGGTCTGGAATCGGAGAATTAATTCTACCGGCTAATGAACCGGGATCATCAATTATGCCGGGGAAAGTTAATCCAACACAAAATGAAGCTCTTACACAAGTCTGCACACAGGTTGTCGGCAATGATATGACGATTACAATGGCCGGAATGCAGGGACATTTTCAATTGAATGTTTTTAAACCCGTCATAATCCTTAATCTCTTAAACTCTGCTAGATTATTGGGAGATGCCTGTGTTTCATTCAATGATAATTGTGCCGTTGGTATTAAACCAAATCTTGATAAAATCAAATTCAATCTTGACAATTCTTTAATGCTGGTTACAGCCCTTAACCCACATATTGGCTATGAAAATGCTGCAAAAATTGCAAAAAAAGCACATGCTGAGGGAAGCACACTAAAAGAAGCAGCACTGGCTTTAGGCCTTCTTACGGCTGAGCAATTTGACCTTTGGGTAGATCCTTCTAAAATGATTGGATCATTGTAAAACCCTAATTCTATACAGAAGCTATTTCTAAATTCAAAAAATGCTTTTGTTATAAAAAATACATTGAAATTGTTTATTGAGACCTTATCAAAACTTCAACTTTGGTATAGGTCTCAATATTTTTTATACTTTTGAACAGGAATAACTCTGGGAATATTATCTATGAAAAAAATAAATCTTTTTATAATATCGTTTCTGATTACAGGAATTGTATCAGCACAAGATAGCTTCATTGGCATGGCTATGGGTGGGTCCATTCCTGTAGGGAACTATGCTGCTACAACAGAAGCAAATCAAACAGGCTATGCTTTAAGTGGTTTCTCACTTAACTTTATTGGTGATTATTATTTCATGAAAATCCTTGGTATTGGTGCCACAGCTACATTTGGCATGAATGGCACTGACGAATTTGAACTTGAGAAGGACTGGATAGATTATTTGGAAAATCTTCATGACATTACCATTCCTCCTGATGCCAATGTCCGGTTTATAAGCTCACAATGGACATATGTTAACCTTTTTATTGGCCCAATTATTTCTATACCAATTAAACGGATAAGTATAGAGCTTAAGGCCCAGGGGGGAGTAAGTTTTATCACTCCCCCAAAAAGAGATATTTACATCACCTACGAAGACACAGAAATTAATAGTAATTCATCCGGGAGTAATATAGCCTTTGGTTATCTATTGGGAGCTGGAATTCAATTTAGGCCAAATGAAGCTTATGGACTAAGAATTGGTGCTGACTATTTTGCAAGTGAAGCTAAACTAAATCTTGAACATCGGGTAGATGAAGGACCGGAAGAAGGCAAGATTGTTACTGATATTTGGGAAATACCTGTTCAGGCTTATCACGTAACCATTGGTATTAGTTATTTTTTCTAAAAAATCCTGCAAATTGATTTCCGGCACACAGTACAGGTTCTTCAATCCGGTATTGCAGTTAAATTACAATTATTAAATCAAATTCAGGTTAATATAATTTTTGTTCAATACTGCCCCCCCCTGAAAGCTATTGGAATCAGAATAATCGCCAGGACCCACTGAAGATTTTGGGAAGGAATAAGCAATTGTACAAATATTTCTCAATTAGTGGCGAAAAGGATAAAGCTTAGTTAGTGCCTGTCCATAAAGTCAGTTATTTTGTTGTAGGAACATAATAGCCCCAAAGTGGGCGTAAGAAAATAGCCAGGGGCAACGCCCTGGGATTGGTAACAGACAGTATGTTAGCGTTCCATGTAAAAAGGTTGAATTGAAAATGAAATAATGCATGGAACGCAATTTTGAGAATATGTGAATTTATAGACAAACTAGTTAGTGTGTGTACATAAAGTCAAGTGTTTGAAATAGAAAGTTCAAGTTCGAGCCTCACCTTCCATAGTACAAAGTACGGCGGGCAAGGGCTTGCGAAGCTTAAAAATTAGGAGCCCCGACAGTAATCGTCGGGATGATTAATTTTTAGACAAGC
>JAOZKQ010000324.1 GCA_029935275.1 Bacteroidales bacterium
TATATCGTTTGCTATCCTTGTTCCCATAGGGTTTTCATAAAATCCCATATCCTTCATCATATTTATTCACAATATCCCGATATTGTTTCATAAATTTGATTTGACTATGAAATTTTATGAAAATCTTGATTTAAACTAATTTTTAGAAGTCCCCATAAAAAAAGGCAACTAAAATTAGTTGCCTTTTTATATTCTTAAATGATGTTTTTACTGTACCAGTGCAGCAAATTTATCATCAGCAAAATATTTTCCAAATTCCATATCTGTAGCAAGAACTGCTTTCATATCAGGATTCAAATCAATTGCTTTCTTCAAATTATCCCACATGTAAGTTTCGTCTCCAAGATGTGCACCAACAATTCCTTTAAGGTAAGAAGCACGGTAACAATCATGATCAATTCCATCAAGCATTGTCTTTGCACCCTGGTCGTCTCCGTTTAATACTTTAGCAAGAGCACCATTATAAGAAGTTGCACTTCCAAAATAATTAGATGCATCCTGATAGTTTCCATCAATAATTGCAAGAATACCCAATCCGTCATTTGTTTCTTTACCAGGATTCCCTACTGAAGTAAAATATTCTTTTGCTTTTACATTATCACCAAGTACAAGAGATGCATAACCAAGGTTATTTTTTACAGCATCATTATCATAAAGACCCTGGGCTTTCTCAAAAGTAGCTTTTGCTTCTTCAAAATCACCTTCATTCATTTGAATAACGCCAAGATTATTAGCAGCTCTAACACACTTAGGATACCTGTTCAGACCATATGAATAGATCTTAGCTTTTGCGCCATTATCTTCTGTAAGGGTAGCCGCATAAAGAATCTCTTCAATACCTAAAGTATCAGCTTTAGACTTAATGTATTGCATAATTTCTTCATCAGAAAGCCCGATTCTATTAATGTTTACATCAATTTTTGACCTTCTGAGTAGTGGTAAAATATCTTTTGCAATTTCCTTATAAGCGGCAGAAATATTCTTAATTTCCTTTTCTCTGACAGCAGGATCAGAATACATTGAAAGAACCCTTAGTATAAGGTCTTTATCCTGAATATTTGACTCAGCCATCAATTTCTGGAATCCTTCCCAGTCTTCAGCTGTAGTTTTGGTACTTATAAAATCACTATTTTTTGCTTCTTCTATTTTAGCTCTTTTCAATTCCCTGTCAAGATACTGCTTTGAGGTTACAGCTCTTTTTTCTGACAACTTAGTATTAAGGTCCAGGGCTCCATCAGGAGAAGCATAAGCTGAAATTTCTGTTCCTGTAAATTCTAAATTTTCAGTAGCTTCAACCAGCTTAACAAAATCTTTCAGAGCCTTCATCTCATCTGATTTCATTTGTGAACCACGAATGTTAGCTCTGTTAATCTGGAACATAAGATCAGCCGTTTTTGTTTCAGCAACTATCCTTTGATATTTGTCTGGCATAATAATAGCCTGAGGCATTTTCAAAACATAGGTTGAAGTGGCTATCACACCATCAGCAACTTTCATGTCATCAAAATAAACTTCTTTCTTCCCTTCTACATAAGCTTTTACTCTTAATACCAGTTCTGATTTTCTCATTCCCTCTTCAAATGGAACCTTACCGGAATAGCTAAAACTTCCACCATCAGCAGTAATCACTTTATTATTACCCATTACTTTTTCACCCTGAACTGTAACAGGATCTAAAGCTTTTTCGCCACCATCGAAAACAATTACAGGAGTAATTTCAACATTGGCTTTCTTATTAATATATTTTTCAGGAAAAGTACCCGTAATGGCTACTTCAACTTCACCACCTTGTTCCTTTAATACTTCGGGAACTACGTTATAAGAAACATCGGGATGATTCTTTTTCATTTTTTCCAGGCTATTGCAACTACTAAAAGCAACGACAGCAACAAGTGCAAATGTTAAAAGTCTAAAATTTTTCATGGTCAATTGGTTATGTACATTAATTAATTAATAATCTTTCTTTATTATTTGACAAAAGTAACATTTTATTCATAAAAAAAAAAAGTAATAATAATTTTATTTTTCTATTTTAACCCTATTCATACCAAGATTACAAGGAAAACTAAAAATTGTATCAAGTAAACGCTGATAATCGTTTTGATTTGATACAAAATCGAGCTCATTTACATCAATTATCAAAAAACGAAGATTAGGATTCTGGCTAAAAAACTCAAAATAACCTTTTTGAATGCGATTTAAGTAATCTGCAGTAATATTCTGCTCATAATCCCTGCCTCTTTTTTTTATATTTTCAAGTAGCTTATTGGTATCAACCTGCAAATAAACATAGAGGTCAGGCCTAGGTATTGACTCATAGATAATCAAAAATAGCTGCCGGTAAAGATTGTATTCATCATCCTCCAGGGTTCTTCCGGCAAATATTAAAGACTTCATAAAATAATAGTCAGCTATGATAAATGAGTAGAATAAATCAGGATTAATCATTTCCTTTTTCAATTGCTGGTACCTGTCAGCCAGGAAAGAAAGTTCCAGCGGAAAGGAAAAACGATCCGGATCTTTATAAAACTTGGGTAAGAAAGGATTTTCTGCAAATTGTTCAAGCACAAGTTTGGCATTGTAATCCTTTGCAATTTTTGTAGCCAGGGAAGTTTTACCAACACCAATGCTACCTTCAATAACAATGTATTTATATTTATATTTATAATTGTTATCCAATCTCAATTATTTTATACAGATCCTTCAAACGAAATTTTAATTTACCATTTCTTTTATCAATGTAGCTATTCGTAAGCCGGGTTGACTCCCAAGTTATAGAAAGCAAAAGAATAAAGATCTGCTGCCTCCTCTATCCTTTTTGATGTAGGCTTCCCTCCACCGTGGCCGGCCTTGGTCTCAATCCGAATTAAAACAGGGTTCTTTCCTTTGTATATATTCTGCAAAGTTGCGATATATTTAAATGAATGGGCAGGTACTACCCTATCGTCATGGTCAGCTGTGGTAACCATAATTGCAGGATAATTCAGGCCTTCTTCAATATTATGTAATGGAGAATAGGCATATAAATATTCAAACATTTCTTTGCTATCGGCACTGGTGCCATAGTCAGCTGCCCAATAACGTCCAATGGTGAAATCCTGATACCGCAACATATCCATTACCCCAACTGCCGGGAAAGCCACACTGAAAAGATCAGGCTCCTGGTTTACAACAGCCCCTACCAAAAGGCCACCGTTTGAACCACCCTGCACACAGAGTTTCTTTGATGAGGTATATTTTTGGTCAATCAGGTATTTTGCAGCATAAATAAAATCATCAAATACATTCTGTTTATTCATTTTGGTTCCTGCCTGATGCCATTCTTCACCATATTCGCCACCACCCCTGAGGTTTGCCAGTGCAAAGACTCCTCCATTTTCGAGCCAAACTAAACGACTAACACTAAAAGAAGGGGTAATACTAATATTAAAACCTCCATAAGCATAAAGCCAGGCCGGATTATTAGCATTTAAGTTTAAACCCTTTTTATGAACTATAAACATCGGTATTTGTGTACCATCCTTGCTGGGGTAAAAAACCTGCTTCATCTCAT
>JAOZKQ010000325.1 GCA_029935275.1 Bacteroidales bacterium
TAACTGTTAACTGATCCCTGTTAACTGTCCCCTGTTTCCGGTCTTCCGACTCCCGGCTTCGGTCTTTTAATTGTTAACTGATCCCTGTTAACTGTCCCCTGTTTCCGGTCTTCCGACTCCCGACTTCGGTCTTCTTATCAACTCAACATTAATCAATTAAAATTTACAGCTTCTTCTGATTCTTCAGGTTAACTGATCCCTGTTAACAGCCCCCTGTTTCCGGTCTTCCGTCTCCCGACTTCGGTCTTCTTATCAACTCAAAATTTAGCACTCAAAATTTACAACTCCTTTTATTGTCCGCTTTTTGTCTTTATGATAGCATTATTTTAGTTCATTATAAATTGTATATTTGCGTTATTATAAGTAATTAGTATTTTATTAAAACAAACTTTTATGCTCTGGGTTGAACTTGTTATTTTTCTGACAATAATTGTAATCGGTGCCCGTATTGGGGGTATTGGAATGGGAACAATTGCCGGTATTGGGCTGGTCATTTTCATTTTTATTTTCAGGATGCCCGTTGGAGGTCCTCCTGTTATTGTATTGGGTATGATACTGGCAGTGATCACAGCTCTATCTACCATGCAGGCTGCCGGAGGCCTTGACTATCTGGTGGGTATTGCTGAAAAGGTCATGAAAAAAAGGCCACAAAATATCACCTTTGTTGCCCCACTTGTTACTTACCTGCTTATTTTTGCTTCCGGAACACAGCATGTAATCTATGCTTTGCTTCCTGTGATTTCAGAAATCTCCATAAAAGCAGGAATTCGCCCGGAAAGACCAATGTCCATAAGTGTAATTGCTTCCAGCCAGGGTTTGATTGCTTCACCTATCTCAGCTGCTACAGTTGCTTTACTGGGTGTTCTTGTTGGTCTTGATATTACTTTACCTCAAATTCTTATTGTAATTATTCCCTCCACTTTAATTGCAGTATTATTAGGTGCTTTATCTGTTTTTTGGCGTGGTAAGGAGCTAAGTGAGGACCCTGTATATCAGGAGCGTCTGGCTAAAGGACTTGTGAAACCTCCTGAAAAACTTAAAAAACTGGAAGGAAAGGAGTTGAGAAACGCAAAAGGATCAACATTTACTTTCTTTGGTGTTATTTTGCTCGTTGTGATTATTGGAATGTTCCCTCAACTCAGACCAACACACGAAATGATAGTTGATGGAGTTAGTCAAATTAAGAGAATTGATATGGGAAATGCTATTATTGTTCTTATGTTGGCTACTGCAGGGGCAATAATGATATTTTTCAAAGCTGATGCAGGAAAAGCGATAAGCGGGAGTATCATGAAGAGTGGTATTATTGCACTCATTTCTATTTTGGGAATATCCTGGATGGGATCTTCTTTCTTTGAAGGAAACCGTACAGTCATTGTTGAGGGTATTTCAAAACTTATTGAGGGACATCTATGGATCTTTGCCCTTGGTTTATTTGTACTTTCTATTTTACTGTTTAGTCAGGCAGCTACTGTTGTAACCCTCATGCCGGTGGGTGTTGCATTGGGGATTTCGGCTCCTTTACTCATTGCTTTTTATCCTGCAGTAAATGGCCTCTTTTTTCTTCCAACCTACGGCACCGTTATTGCAGCAGTGAACTTTGATCAGACCGGGACAACAAAAATTGGCAAGTACCTTTTAAATCACAGTTTTATGCGGCCGGGACTGGTTGCCACTGCCTCTGCAGTTATTATAGCGTTGATTATCACCTCTTTTTTGTAATAAAAGTCTGTCATAAAATAAAAGGGATTAACCCCAGGGCAAGCCCTGAACCCTTGTTTCCGGGACAAGCCCCTGGGAATTTAACCACTTCCATCTCGTCAGCCGAAGCGGAACGCGAAGGAGGATTAAAACTAAAATATAAACATTTCGAACTTTGGGAGTCAGAAATTCTAAAACAAACTGTTGCGGATTAAATGTATGACACTAAATATTGGCTTTTGCTTAAGTATTGACTGCGATGAAAATACAATTAATAATCGCAATTTTGACATTTAAATTTTCAGGTACTTAGTATAATAATAATAAGTAGAGTTTGCTGAAAAAGTTTGCACTTTGAATTATAATGTATTAAATAAGGCTTTTGGCTTTATTTGATTATGTGTTTTTTAGCAGGCCCTGAATGAAATTTAACTTTTAACTAAAAATAATCAATTATGGGAAATGACACTGGACAAAACACTGATGAGTCTCATATTCAGAAATCAATTAATACTGCAATAAGAATTGGTTTCGTGGCACTGCTTTTTGTAATGAGTTTTTTAATTCTTAAACCATTTATCGCACCTGTGCTCTGGGGTATTATTATAGCGGTGGCTGTTTTTCCGCTTCACAAACGTTTTTCAAAAATATTAGGTAACAGGGAAAAACTCTCAGCAACATTAATAGCCCTTATTGGAGTGGCTTTATTAGTAATTCCCACAGTATTGTTTATAACATCTACTGTTGAAAGCATGCGATCAGTCTCGGAGCAACTGGATGCGGGGACTTTAGCTGTTCCTCCTCCCGATGAAAAGGTGGCAGATTGGCCAATTATTGGAAAACCGGTTTACGAAACCTGGAAAATGGCCTCAAATAGTCTAAGTAAAGTAATTGAAAAGTTTGAGCCTCAACTCAAAGAGTTTGCTCCAAAAATACTTTCAGCTGCGACTGGTTTGGTGGGTACAATATTGCTTTTTATTATTTCAATAATCATTTCAGCTGCATTCCTGGTAAATTCTGAATCTGCCGAGAAAACTGCCAGATCTGTATTTAAAATGCTTGCCGGTGAGGGAGGGGAAGAGTATGCTTCCCTTTCAAGCGCTACCATTCGGAGCGTTGTTCAGGGTGTATTAGGAACCGCAATTATCCAGACTTTATTTTTAGGTATAGGTATGTTTGCTATTGGTCTTCCTGCAGCAGGAGTTCTTTCTATAATTATACTGTTTGTGGCCATTATTCAGTTGCCTCCTTCTTTGATAATGATTCCTGTGATCATATATGTTTTTAGTTATGCTAATACCACACCGGCCATTATTTTTGCTGTATGGTCAATTATTTGGGCTGCTGCAGATAATTTTATTAAACCAATATTGATGGGAAGAGGCGTTGATATACCCATGCTGGTTATTTTGTTAGGAGCCATTGGTGGCATGATGATGGGAGGTATTATAGGATTATTTATCGGGGCCGTTTTATTAGCTTTAACCTATAAGATTTTCCAGGCTATTGTACAAAATAATTAACTATGGTTTACTAAATCGCCATATTTTATATAATACTCTCAAGTTTAGTTTATTATGTGTATTTCAGCAGACTCTGACTAATGCATATCAAGGCTTGAACCTTATTGATTTTGACTCTAATCCACCTTAACCCTAAAGCTTATTTCCGGATGGGTTTTAGGAGCAGTTACAGCATTCAAAACAAAAAAATTAAGTTCTACTTGTTCAATTTTTTCAATAGTCTTTATTTCAAGTCTGGTAAGATCATTTGCTTTAACTGTAAAAACATCAGTATTTCTATGTAAAGTGTATTTCGAATTGTTTTCCATAATAAAATCAACATCACTGT
>JAOZKQ010000326.1 GCA_029935275.1 Bacteroidales bacterium
TAATAATTGTAAAATAAATGGCTAGATACACAGGACCAAAAACGAAAATTGCCAGGAAATTCGGAGACCCAATTTTCGGACCGGATAAGAGCTTTGAGAAGAAAAACTATCTTCCCGGGCAACATGGGCAGAATAGGAGAAGGAGAAAGCAATCTGAATACGGAATCCAGTTAAAGGAAAAACAAAAGGCTAAATATACTTATGGGATTTTAGAAAAGCAATTTTCTAACCTCTTTAAAAAGGCCTCCAGAAACAAAGGTGTTACGGGAGAAGTACTTCTTCAATTATTAGAATCAAGATTAGATAACGTAGTTTATCGTCTGGGTCTGGCACCTACTCGCGATGCAGCCCGTCAATTGGTTTCTCACCGTCATATTACAGTTGGTGGTGGTGTTGTTAGTATTCCTTCCTATACACTTCGCAGTGGAGATGTGGTAGGTGTCCGGGAGAAATCAAAATCACTCGAAGTTATTACCGATTCATTAGGAACTGCTAGATATTCAAGCTCTTCATGGCTTGAGTGGGATTCAGATTCAATGACTGGTAAGTTTTTAAATGTTCCTGAAAGAGAAGATATTCCAGAAAATATCCAGGAACAATTGATAGTTGAATTATATTCTAAATAATATTTTATTTATTGCTTTATGGCGATTTTAACATTTCAAAAACCTGATAAGGTTATCATGATTCAATCGGATGAAAATCATGGTAAATTTGAATTTAGACCACTTGAACCGGGTTATGGTATTACAGTAGGTAATGCACTTAGAAGGATATTATTGAGTTCACTTGAGGGCTATGCCATCAGTTCCATTAAAATTGAAGGCGTGGACCATGAGTTTTCTACAATTAAAGGTGTGATCGAGGATGTAACTGAAATCATACTTAACCTGAAACAGGTGAGATTTAAAAAATTAATAGACGATGTAAATACTGAAAAGATTATTGTTAGTTTTACTGGTCAGACAGAATTTAAGGCAGGGGATCTTAATAGGTTCCTAAACAGTTTTGAAGTGTTGAATACTGACCTGCTTATCTGTACAATGGAGCCTGATGTCAAGCTTCAGATAGAAATCAATATTATAAAAGGTCGTGGATATGTTCCTGCTGATGAAAATCAACTTGAAGATGCTCCTTTTGGGCTGATTGCTACTGATTCTATTTTTACACCAATTAAGAATGTGAAATATTCGGTTGAAAACTTCAGAGTTGAACAGAAGACCGACTATGAAAAACTGGTAATCGAAATTGAAACAGATGGTTCTATTTTTCCAAAGGATGCTTTACAGGAAGCTGCAAAGATCTTGATCTACCATTTCATGTTATTCTCCGATGAGAAAATCACACTTGATACTGAAGATAAATTTGAGAATGAAGAGTTTGATGAAGAGGTATTGCATATGAGGCAGTTATTAAAAACTAATTTAATGGACCTGGATCTTTCTGTTAGGGCATTGAATTGTTTAAAAGCTGCTGAGGTAGATTCTCTTGGAGAGCTCGTGAAATTTAACAAAAACGATCTTTTGAAGTTTAGAAACTTTGGTAAAAAGTCATTGACAGAATTAGAAGACCTTCTAACTTCAATGAGTTTAACCTTTGGTATGGATACCAGTAGGTTTAAGTTAGAAAAGGAATAAAATTATTGAAACTGCAAATTGATATTGAGTAATGCGACATAGAAAAGGATTTAATCATTTAGGGAGAACAAGTTCACACAGGAAAGCTATGCTTTCTAATATGGCAAGCTCTCTGATATTACATAAGAGAATAACAACAACTACAGCAAAGGCTAAAGCATTGAGAGTATATGTAGAGCCTTTAATCACAAAGTCAAAGAATGATTCAACCCATTCAAGAAGAGTAGTTTTTAGTTATCTGCAGGACAAAGAAGCTGTTAGTGAATTGTTTAGGGAAGTTTCTCCAAAGGTAGCTGACAGGCCGGGAGGTTATACCCGCATACTGAAGACTGGTAATCGCTTAGGTGATAATGCTGATATGTGTATAATCGAGTTGGTTGATTATAATGAGAACATGCTCGAAGCAAAAACTACTAAAACTAAAACTACCAGACGTAGAAGAGGTGGAAAGAAAAAAGTTGAGGGTCAGGAAACTACTGCAAGTACAGAGGTAAAGATAGAAGAAGCTAAGAGCACTGCTGCTCCTGAAATTGATGAGAAAGAATCTGCATCTACAGTTACTGAAGAGATTACAGATTCTGTTTCTGAACAAGTTGTTGATACTACTGCTGTTGTGGAAGAAACTAGCTCTGATACTGATGCTTCAAAAGAGGTAAAGGAGGATAAACCCCCTGAAGAATCTGAAAATACTGAAGATAGCCCTGAAAAGAAATAAAATAAGGACTTCCTTATAAAGATATCGGGGGTTAGGCTTTGGCTTGACCCCTTTTTTTGTTCAAAATCCTGATTATTTATATATTTTTAGTAATTATTAATAACTGAGAAATTACCCTAATAGTTTCAAATACAGTGTTATAGGTGTTTTTGCTTGAAAGTATTTTAAAAACATATTGTATAACATATCTAATAATTGTGATGGAATAGAGAATTATTAATACCTTTAGTAGCGTAAAAAATATTATCAATTTATAAATATATATTTACTTAAAACTTTTCTAAAATGTCTGATTTAAAAAATAAGTTAAGAGAGAAAATCGATGCCTGGAGGCCTCGTACTGTTAAACTGTTAAAAGAGTACGGAGACGTGACTCTTGGTGAAGTAAAAATTTCTCAGGCTATTGGTGGTATGCGTGGGGTGAAATGTTTGGTTACTGATATTTCCTATCTTGATCCTCTAGAGGGTATTCGTTTCCGTGGATTTACTATTCCTGAAGTATTGGAGAAATTGCCAAAACCAAAAGATGGAGAGATTCCACTTGTTGAAGGTTTTGTTTACCTTTTGCTTACCGGAGATCTTCCAAATGAGAAAGATGTTGCTTTAATTGCTGAAGAATTTAATGATAGGAAAGAGGTTCCTAAATATGTTTTTGATGTAATCAATGCAATGCCTGATGATACCCATCCTATGGTTATGCTATCAGCTGCAACTGTTGCTATGCAACGTGAGTCTGAGTTTGTGAAGATGTATAACAAAGGGATGAGCAAAATGGTATATTGGGAGCCAACTTATGAAGATGCCTTAAATCTTCTTGCTCGTTTACCTGAGATTGGAGCATATATTTATCGTAAAAAATATAAGGGAGGTGATATTATTCCTTCTGATCCTTCATTAGACATGGGAGCCAACTTTGCCCATATGATGGGAATTGATAAGCCTTATGACGATATGTCAAGGTTGTATTTTATTTTGCATAGCGACCATGAGAGTGGTAATGTAAGTGCACATGCCGGTCATTTGGTTTCCAGTGCGCTTTCTGATCCTTATTATGCTACTTCGGCAATGATAAATGGTTTGGCAGGTCCTCTTCATGGTCTGGCTAATCAGGAAGTCCTTGGCTGGATTCAGGGTGTGATGAAAAAGATGGGTGGCAAAACACCTAACAAGGAGGAGATGACTAAATTTGTTTGGGA
>JAOZKQ010000327.1 GCA_029935275.1 Bacteroidales bacterium
CGTGTATCCATTTTTGTGATGTCAATATCCTTCAACTTATCTAATGAGCCACCACCAGGACCAAGCTCAAGGCCATTATTATCAAGGAACCTTATTCCCAGGGCCTGCAACATGCCAACTCCTCCATCATTGGTGGCACTACCTCCTATACCAATAATTAACTTTTGGGCACCTGTGCCCAGTGCTGATTTAATTAATTCACCTGTGCCATAGCTGCTTGTTTCAAGAGGGTTTCTTTCATTAGCCGGTATCAGCTCAATTCCTGATGCAGCCGCCATTTCAATAACTGCTGTACTGCCGTCTCCCAAAATTCCAAAAAAGGAGATGATTTCTCTCATGAGCGGGTCATGTACCTGTGTTTGAATAATCCTGCCTCCTGTGGAATGAACCAGTGATTGGACCGTACCCTCACCACCGTCTGCCATGGGAACCATTACAATTGATGCAGATGGGATAGCAGAAATAATTCCTTTTTGGATATTCTCAGCTACCTCAGCAGCAGAAAGGCTTTCCTTAAATGAATCAGGTGCTATTACTATCTTTAATGGAGTCATTGCTTATTATCCTTTAATTATTAAAAACTGTAATCTTCATCTTAATTAATACTTACCAAATTCCCTGTATTTGTTGTGTTTAGTTATTAATTTCCATGTCAAGCTGCCTTCCTTCTTCAAATGCTTTTTTGTCCATTCCTGCACCTATAGCCATTCCAACTACCATTCCAATTGGTATCCCTATTCCTAAAAATGCCATATTACCTAAACTTGCTCCAAACGCTGCTCCAAAAGGAATTCCAAACGCAGCCAAGCCGATAGCCATCCATCTATTGCGATAAAAATTCCTGGGCGCCAGTTTTAGTTCTTTCTCTATCAATTTCAAAATATTAGATTGTGATTTCCGGACTTGTTTTAATAAATCTTTAATCGAACCGGAAAATGAGTTAATCTCTTCAATATCCTGGTTAACCGAGTTCACTATTTCTGAAGGAATTTCCTTTTTTTTCAATTCATTAATTAGCTTTTCTAAATAAACATAGCTGTTCATCAATTTTTTGTTTTGTTCTATGTTTGGTCTCTTTTTAAGTTCTTTTAATTTCATTGCTCGTAGGTTATTTATTAGGCTTGTGTTATCAATAAGAACGGTTCGAATAAACACCAGGTTTTTCCGAAGGGATTCCAGTCTGACCCAGCCACCTGGATGAATCAATCGAACAGGGATGGAAGCTGTGAGAAGCTTTGTGGTGGACTTAGCGTACCGATCTCATGAGCGTTAGCGAATAAATTCCCCTTTGGCTACTCGGCATTTTTAATCATAGTGGAACCTGCACTTTGCAATTAAGATGTCATCGTCTTTAAGCTTGTAGATTAATCGATGTTCTTTATCAATTCTATGGGACCAAAAACCTTTGTATTTATACTTTAATGGCTCAGGTTTTCCAATTTCCGAATGAGGATTCCTGGAAATATCTTTAAGTAGATTATTAATTCTTTTAAGAATTTTCTTATCAGTTTTTTGCCAATACAAATAATCTTCCCAGGACTCATCAACAAATGTGTATTTCATTCCTTAATAAGATCTTTCTTAAACGATGAGCCTTTCTTTAACTTTTCAATGGCAGAATCTAATCTGGCCTCATTTATATTCGATGACAATTCATGTTGAGTTGCATAAAGTGAATTGTACTCGTCTAATGAGATAATAACAACTCCATTATCCTTCCCACGGTTAATTATGAGAGTTTCAAAATTTTCAGTAACCATGTCAAGGTATCTTTTGATATCCTTTCTAAAATCAGATATAGTTGTTGTTAGCATGGACGTATAATTAAGTACATAAATATGTACAAATATATGTACAATTAGTGGATTTTCAAAATTTATCTTGTCTTATGCGAAGTTTTAGGTTTAAATGGGTGGTAACGGACTATTTGAAAGCTCTTAATAAATTCGAAAATTACACATTTTCGGATAAATTAATTAGTTGTAAGCTCTAAATTATTTCCATAAGTATCGTTGTCAGCACATACGTTACCGTTCGAATCCTTACGTATGAGTAAAAAAAATCATAATACTAAATTATGCTTTTAATTTTTATTATCCTGCCACTATGAATAGAAATTACAAATTCCATAATCCGGTGCGGATCTATTTTGTAAGGCCTGAGGATTATATTTACAGCTGTACCAGAGATTACAGTGGAGAAAAAGGAATGTTGGAAGATGTTGATATGGTTAAGTAGTACCCACGCGAAAAGATTCGCGCGGTAGCGATAAATTTTAAGAAATTGGGCTGCCAATCATCTCCGGATCATCCCCTTCTTTTATTCCATCAAGTTTTACTTTTACAAATTGGTTCTTGTTAAATGCTGCATTTATATTTACAGGGATATAGTTTTCTCCATAACCTCTGATAATGCCTGACCTGGATCGCTCAGTAAGCACCAACTGCTCCTTTCCTGTCATTCTTTTAAAATATGCCAGCCTGTTTTTAAGTGAAATATCCCTGATAATTTTACTTCTTGCTGTTTTTATTTTTTCAGGAATTTGATCTTCCATCCTGGCGGCTTTTGTTCCATTTCTTACAGAATACTTAAAAGTATGAATATGGCTAAAACCCAGTTCCCTGCTTATTTTACATGTTTCATTAAAATCTTCTTCTGTTTCCCCCGGAAAACCTACAATGATGTCGGTTGTAAGGTTAAAATCCGGATACCTGCTTTTCAGTTTTTCTGCCATTCGGGAAAAATCGTTTACCGAATACATTCTTCTCATTTGTTGCAATATCTTTTCCGATCCTGACTGCAGACAAAGATGCAAATGGGGGCTAAGCTTGGGGTGATCAAACAGTTCAAAGAAGCGGTCACCAAAACCATCAGGTTCCATAGAAGATATCCTTAACCTGAAATCACCCGGAATTTCCAGGACCTTTTCAATTAGTTTTTCAAAGTTGAGATTATCATGCTCATATCTCCCGATATTCACTCCGGTAAGTACGACTTCCTTAAACCCAATGTCAACAACTTCCCTTATATTTTTCTCAATTTCCTTATATGGACGACTAATTGCCCGTCCACGGACTTTTGGAACAATACAATAACTACAAAAGTTATCACATCCATCCTGGATCTTAATCATAGAACGGGTATGGAAACCTTTATCAGCAATTCCAAATCCGAATTTATCAGTTTTGTAATTATCAGGGGATTGGATCTCTCCTTTGTAATGGGCATCTATGAGGTTAATTACCGAACTTTTCTGATCGTTCTTTACTACATAGGAAATATTTTCCTGCTGTTCCAGGCTTTCCTTGTAATTATCAGCCATACATCCGGTTACTACAAGTATGGAATCTTTATTTTTTCTCTTAACAGTGCTAATGCTATGTCTGGATTTATGATCACTCTGGTTGGTTACTGTACAGGTATTAATGATATAGATATCTGCCGGCTTATTAAAACTAACCACTTCATAACCACTTCTTTTGAATTCGGATGCCAGGGCATCTGTTTCAAACTGGTTCAGGCGGCAGCCCAGGGTTT
>JAOZKQ010000328.1 GCA_029935275.1 Bacteroidales bacterium
ATGTTTTTTTCTTATACACAGGGCCAGACTCCGCTTCGCCTTGCGTTGTAAGCTTAAATTCATTCAGGGTTTAAAATTCTGCTTATGGTTTAAAGAAATTCTTGTATCTTTATCGTTTTCAAATATGGCTATTGTTGACAAATATTATTTACTCATTACCAACTTGTTATTTTAGAAAAACTGCAATAAAAAATCAGTAAAATGCTAAAACAATTATATATTTCAAAAACTAGTTTTATACTGCTCATACTCATGGTTAGCGGTATGTTTACTGTTTCGGCCCAACAAAGTACATGGATCAGCAATTATAAGATTAAAGCCTATCTTGATCCCGATGAAAAGATCATTGATGGAGAGATGGCCTTTTCATGGAGAAACCCTTCAGAAGATACAGTGTCTGTGCTTCAATTCCATATGTACTTGAATGCTTTTAAGAATACTCAGTCAACGTTTTGGGTAGAATCAGGTGGTCAGCTAAGGGGAAATAAAACTAAAGATACGGATTCTAAAATATGGGGATGGATTGACATCCTGGAAATGGAAAATGAACAGGGCGAGGATCTTAGCTCTCTAATTGCCTATATCCAACCTGATGATGATAATGAAAATGATCAGACTGTAATTGCCGTTCCACTTAAAAACCCGGTGCCACCGGGAAAAACAATTAAACTACAAATTAAATTCCAGTCCAAACTTCCTGAAATATTTGCCCGTACCGGCTATAGTGATAACTATTTTCTGGTTGGCCAATGGTTTCCAAAGATCGGGGTTTATGAAACCAAAGGTATGCGTTATGCAAAAAATGACCAATGGAATTGCCATCAATTTCATGGTAACTCGGAATTCTATGCCAACTTCAGTAACTATGAGGTGGATATTACTGTTCCAAAACGCTTTATTGTAGGTGCTACCGGGGCATTGGAAAGTAAAATTGAAAACGAGGATGAAACTGTTACCTTAAAATATAAGGCTACGGATGTTGTAGATTTTGCCTGGACAGCCTCGCCCAATTTCATAGTAGTTGAAGATCAATGGAAAGATGTGAATATCATGGTCTATCTTCAACCCGAGCATGAATACCTTGCCGATCGTCATACTCAATCAGTAAAAGCCGCATTGAATTATTTTGATGAAAACCTTGGAAAGTATCCATACTCCACCATTACTATTGTGGATCCGCCCATTAAGGGTGCCGGATCAGCCGGAATGGAGTATCCCTCATTTATTACAGCCGGTAGCTTTTGGGGAATGCCAGATGAAGTTCGTTTGATAGAATTAGTTACTATTCATGAATTTGGGCATAATTATTTTATGGGGATTCTGGCAAGTAATGAATTTGAAGAAGCCTGGCTGGATGAAGGGTTTAATACATATTTTGAAACCCGCATTATGAATGCTGCTTATGGTGAAAAAACCTCCATGATTGGTTTTCGTAATTTTCACATTGGCGATGGTGAAAGTCAGAGACTTGGATACACTGGTATGAAAAATCCAAAAATTGCAGAAGTTTTCAGGAATGCATGGGAATATCCACATGGTGGTTATGGGAGTTTGTCATACAGTAAAACTGCCACATGGCTAATGACACTTGAGGGCCTGGTGGGTATAGAAACCATGAATAGGATAATGAAAACCTACTTTAAGCGATGGAAATTCAAACATCCTTGTGCATTGGATTTTATTGCTATTGTGAATGAAATTGTTAAACAGGAATACGGAAATAAATATGGTGATGATATGAACTGGTTCTTTGACCAGGTGTTATACGGCTCTGATATTTGTGACTATAAGCTTGCCGGAATACGAAATATGAAAGTTAAACCACCTAAAGGAATTCATGAGCTTAACGGGGAAAAAATAAGCTTTAATTTAGATGATTATGATAGTGATATGTATGATTCTAAAGTGATTCTCCATCGTCTGGGTGAGGTTATTATGCCGGTAGAAATTCTTATACATTTTGATAATGGAGATGAGATGCGGGAAAACTGGGATGGAAAATCAAGAACCAAAGAATTTAGTTATGAACGGCCCGAACAAGTGGTATGGGCAATGATTGATCCTGAGGAGAAGATTAAAATAGATCTGAATATGATGAACAACGGATTAACCACAGAACCTGTAAAAGCAGTTTCCTGGAAATACGCAGCAAAATTCCTGTTTATTCTTCAAAATATTATGCAAACCTTAAGCCTTTTTGCCTGATTCAAATAGTAAAATACAATGAAAATTTTAAAAGCATATTCGAGTGGTCTTGTAACAACTCTTAAACGTTTCCGGCTGATAAGCCTGGCTTATTTATTTCTGCTCGTTCCAGGACTATTAGTAGCCTTACCTTTTCTGTCAAATTTCAAATCTGCAAGTGCACAATTTATTTCCCCTGGAAAATTGCTGGCAGAATTTGATTATACAGCATATTCTGAGTTGATGGAATTCTATGGCGATAAGATTAAATCCTCAGTTTCACAAGCTTCCTGGCTTATTTTATTTTATATATTCATAAGTGTGTTTGTTACAGGAGCCATTCTTCATGTCCTCAATGATAAAAAGCAAAAAGCAAAGTTTATGGTTTTTCTTGCTGGTGGAAGCAAGTATTTCTGGAGGTTTTTCAGGTTAAGTATTATTTTCCTTATTCTTCAGTTTCTAATTGCCCTGATCATCTATCTCCCTTTTAGCATAATAGCAGGCAATCTATTCGAAGGTGCTGCAACTGAAAAATCAGTATTCTTCCTTTTTCTGCCCTTTGGTTTTATTCATCTCCTAATATCAGTATATATACATTTAATAAGTAATTATACCCGGTTTATCCTGGTACATAAAAACTCCAGAAAAGTATTCCGTGCAATCTGGAATGCTTTAAAATTTGTATCCGCCAGGTTCTTTGGCACCTATAGCCTGATAATACTGCTATTTATTTTTCCTGTGCTAATACTGATAGGTTATTTTAATTTTTCAGAGCATGTTGAAATGACAAGCGGACTGTTAATCTTTCTTGTTTTTTTAGCGCAGCAGTTCTATATCTGGTTAAGAATGGCAACAAGGGTCTGGTCTTATGCAAGTCAGTTTGATTATTATATTGTAAGTAAAGAAAATGAAAATGCTGTCCTTACAATAGAAAAAACCACAAAGGAAGCTTTGATAGGTGATCAATCTAATGTGGAAAATAAGATTCCTGATGGAACAAAATCAGAAGAATAATCCTTGCTTTTGTTTCATTTTATGCTTTACAATCCCTTAATCTTACTTTCAATAGTTATAGTTTACGGAGTTTTTTAATAAGAATATAGAAACCACCTAAAATAATTACTATTTTTAACCGGTTTATCAGTGGTTTTCCTTTTTTTCAACTATTAAATTATTATTGAAACGAATGAATCATGTACCTAAGCCCGGTTGGGTTGTCGCTTTTCTTTTCATCTGTATTCTTTTGCCGGAAAGGTCTGTACATGGGCAGATGAATCATTATTGGTCAACCAATCTGAATGAAGAATCCTCCATGCTTGCAGGGGCTGTAGTTGGTGGCGGGGCTAATGTTG